>JAISQI010000012.1 GCA_031274295.1 Holosporaceae bacterium | reverse complement strand
ATTCCCTTCGCCCGCTCCACTTGTACCGAGATATTTATGATGAATTGTAAAAATAAAATTGCTTGGCCGGAGGGGAATAAAGGAATATTTTTTCTGATTCTAATATTATCAATTTTCTTTTCATATGAAATGGGAAATCGTCACTTTGCGAATCCAGACGAAGGACGCTACGTTGAAATTTCTCGGGAAATGATAGTTACGGGGGATTTTGTTACTCCAAGATTAAATGGACTAAAGTATTTTGAAAAACCGCCTCTTTTCTATTGGATGCAAGCGGGAGCCATAAAAGTTTTTGGTATTAATGAAACTTCTATGAGGTTGTGGACTGTCATTTTCGCAGTTTTGGGATGTTTAGGGGTATTTCTCGTTGGTTCAAAATGCTATTCCAGCACAGTTGGATTGATATCATCAACAGTCTTGGCAACGAATATTTTATACTACGCACACAGTCGGTTGATTATTTTAGATCTAGTAATGTCTGTGCTAATGAGTGGAACTTTATGGTGTTTTTTTCTCGCATTTGTGAGAGGAAATTATAGAAAATCAACAATTATAGCTATGTATGCGTTTTCTGCTTTTAGTTGTCTAACTAAGGGACTGATAGGGATAGTTTTACCCGGATTTGTGGCTTTTTTATGGATTGTGTTTAGCAAAAATTGGTCGAAAATTAAAAATATATTTTATATGCCGGGAATTTTAGTGTTTTTGGCTATATTCCTGCCGTGGCATATTGTTGTAGCAATACGTAATGACGATTTTATATATTTTTATTTTGTTGTGGAACACTTTTTAAGATACACTACGACAATCCATCATAGACACCAACCTTTTTGGTTTTTTCTGCCGATTCTGCTCGTAGGATTTATGCCGTGGACGGGTTTTTCTTTGGTGGCCATAAAAAATTCTTTTAAAAGAATAAGAGATTCTGAGCACATGTTCTTAATGTGTTGGATTTTTGGAATATTGGGATTTTTTTCATTTTCTAATTCGAAATTGATTCCTTATGTTTTACCGATTCTTTCTCCTGTTGCACTGATAACGGGCATCACATTGGCGAAATCTTTCGATTTTAATAGCAGCGACTTTAAAATGGGAGTTCTTAGCAATATTGTATTATGGGTTTTGATCGCGTTCATCGCCTATTTTTTTGCAAAATCAGAAATCGAAGACTTATTTCAAAATTCAGATGTAATGCTAGTGATAAAAATTTTTGCAGGATTATTTATAGCGGCGGTAATTATTTTAATGTCTGCGTTATGTTTTAGAATATCAAGAGTTGCCGTCACGCTGATATATGCTTTCATTGGTGTAAACATGATGTGGGTGATAAATAGTGCTGTCGTTTTTTATCAAGAGGCGAAAAAGCCAACGACTAAGTATATTGCAGAAACTATTAATTTTAACAAAAAAAACGACGATTTGGTTTTCTGCTATAAAAGATATTATCCTGATTTTTCAGTTTACTTGAATTCTGCAGTTGGAGTAGTTGATTTCATTGGAGAATTCGAATTCGGGGCCAAGGCAGAGCCGAACAATAATAAATTAATAGCGGAAGAAGAGTTTTGGAAATTCTGGAATACTACAAATAAAAGAATTTTCCTGTTATTATCTCATGAACACTATCGAAATATTTTTACGACGGGAATTTTAGCTCATAGAATATTGGATTGGGACAAGCATTTTGCGGTGATAACAAACAAATGACTAATTTTATTTTAATATTTTTTCAAGTGATTATAAATACAATGGCTCAGCTTCTCCTAAAAAAAGGAGTAGAACTAGTGAATTTTAATCAGTCTGTCAGCAATGTACTCGTATCCATTATTACTAACATTTATATATTTACGGGAGTTTCTATTTTCATTGTTTCTTTATTATTGTGGCTCTATTTGCTATCGCAATTTGATTTAAGCTTCTTATATCCGTTCGGGAGTTTAGCCTACGTTTTAGCTGCCGTGGGAGGATGGTTTTTTTTTGCGGAAAATATTACTCTATACAGAAGCGGAGGTATCTTTTTAATATTAGTAGGAGTAATCTTAATTGCAAAAAGTTGAAAAATTTATACCTCTTTCTAGACCTACTATAAATGAAGAAACAATCAAAGAAGTCGTAAATGTTTTAAAGTCTGGATGGTTGGCCACCGGTCCTCTGGCTCAAAAATTCGAGCAGAAATTATCTGAATATTTTAAAGGAAGAACGGCTATGTGCTTTACCTCAGCAACTGCCGGATTGCATGCATCTCTTATGGCGCTTGGGATAAAGGAAGGCGATGAGGTTATCACAACTCCCTTTACTTTTGCGGCGACGGCCAATGTTATCGCGATGTTAGGAGCCAGACCAGTTTTTGTAGATATTGAAGTGAACACGTTCAATATTGACTCTAGTAAAATTGAAAATGCATGTACATCGAAGACTAAAGCCATTATACCCGTGCATTACGCTGGATTACCAGTTGATTTGGACCCAATCTATGAGATTGCAAGGCGAAAAAACCTTCGAATTATAGAGGACGCTGCCCATGCTTTTGGAACATCCTATAAAAATCGAACAATTGGTACTTTTGGCGATATACAGGTTTTTAGCTTTCATCCCATAAAGAATTTAACGTCAGGGGAGGGGGGATGTGTCGTACTGGACTCGGAGTCCGAACAAAAATTTTTAAGTTTACAAAGGTTTCATGGTATTGATCGATCCATTTGGGATAGATTTTCTAAAAACGGCAGCTGCTACTATGATGTCGTTTTTCCCGGATTCAAAAGTAATTTATCGGACATTCAAGCGGCCATAGGCCTACATCAACTTGTGGAAATTGAAACATTAAATGATAGAAGGCGTTATTTGGCTCGTAGATATTACGAGGCTTTTGATGGCCTAAAAGATAAAATCTTTCTGCAGGCAATTCCAGGTTATGATTTTACTCATTCTGGACATCTTTTTCCGATTTGTTTGCTGGATAAAATGCAAAGGGATAACTTTATGGAGTATCTAAAGAAAAATTCTATAGGAACAACTCCATATTATACGCCATTGCATCTGTTTACTTACTATCATAAAACTTTCGGATATAAAAAAGGGGATTTCCCCAATGCTGAATATGTCGGCGAACGAGTTGTATGTCTTCCTTTATATTATGAATTAAAAGAAGACGAGCAGGATTATATAATCGAAACCGTTAAAAAATTCTTTAGGAAGTTTATGGGGGAAATGTGCAGAAAAAGGCTTTAGTAAGATCCACCAAGAGGAAAAAACCTATCGGTTTGAAACTAAATAAAATGAAAAGTTCTTTAAAGGAAGGAATAGATGTATCAATAGTTATTCCGGTTTTTAATGAGCAGGAGAACATCGATTTATTGAGCAAACGCCTGTTAAAAACAATGGACGCAACAGAAAAAAGATATGAGGTTGTTTTTATTGATGATGGCAGCAACGATCAAACTCCCCAAATGCTTCGCAAATTGTTCAATAAACGTTCGGACGTTATAAGAGTTATTACTTTCAACGGTAATTACGGTCAGTATGTGGCAATTTTGGCAGGATTTGAGCATGTTCGAGGAGATATTGTGGTTACACTGGACGCAGATCTTCAAAATCTTCCGGAAGAAATTCCCCACCTGTTGGATAAAATGAACGAAGGATACGATCTGGTTGGCGGGTATCGTGCCAAACGTCACGACAATTTTTTTCGAACATATGCATCAAAAATTGTAAATTTCGTCAGGGCCAAAGCCACGGGTATTGTAATGAAAGATCACGGTTGCATGTTGCGGGCCTACAAAAAATTCATAATAGATGAGGTTGTAAAAACCCGCGAAACTTCCACATTTATTACGGCTCTAGCTCAGAAATTTGCCGGAAATCCGATAGATATTCCCGTAACCCATGAGGAACGTGTGGCTGGTGGATCTAAATACAATCTTTACAAATTGATCCGTATTACATTTGATCTTCTAACTGGATTTTCACTGGTTCCTTTGCAGGTTTTTACGATAGTTGGAATGGTAATTTCCTTCGCCAGCGGGATTTATTTTTTTGTAGAGTTATTTAAAAAAGTTATCGGACATCACCATGGATATGGGCTGCATTTTGCGTTCGTGTTTCTATTATTGAGCGTGATCATTTTGGGAGTTGGATTACTAGGCGAATATTTGGGAAGAGCTTATTTTGCAGTTTGCGAGCATCCTCGCTTTGTGATCCGCGAAATCCTTGAAAGAAAAGAATAATCATGAATATATTAATTATTGGAGCCGGCGGTTTTATTGGCAGTCATCTATCCGAAGAAATTCTTAAAAATCACAGGGGTTGGCGGATAACAGCCGTTGATATTTTATCGGCAAAGATCGAGCATTTAATGTCCGATAACAATTTCAATTTTGTTCGAGCTGATGTACTGAAAGATACTGATCTGGTCGATGGACTCGTAAAAAATTGCGATGTGATTTTTCCACTGGCGGCCATCGCAAATCCATTGGTTTATGTGCAAGATCCATTGAAAGTGTTTGAACTGGATTTTGAGGCCAATCTGCGGATAATAAAACAGGCCGTAAAATATGACAAACGCGTCATTTTTCCGTCTACATCCGAAGTTTATGGCATGTGTAGCGATGAAGAATTTCAGGAAGATAATTCCAATTGTGTAACTGGTCCAATTTGCAAACAGAGGTGGATATATTCCTGCTCAAAACAAATGTTGGATCGAGTTATTTATGCCTATGGGATTAGAGATGGGCTACGATATACTTTATTTCGTCCGTTCAACTGGGTCGGTCCGCGTCTGGATGATGTTTATAACGAAAATAATGGTAGTTCCAGGGTAGTTACTCAGTTTTTGAGTAATATTTTGTGTGGGAAAAGTATCCATTTGATTAATGGTGGATCTCAGATCCGTTGTTTCACCTATATTTCCGATGGAATTGATGCCCTTATAAAAATTATAGGAAGCGATAGTGCAGATGGACAAATATTTAATATCGGGAATCCGTATAATAAATGCAGCATAAAAGAGTTAGCCAACAAAATCGTTGAGCTTGCCGCGAAATACAATAAGCTGAAAGAATCCGTTAAAAAAGTAAAAATAGTCGATGCAAGTTCCGATGATTATTATGGAAAATCATATCAGGACGTATCCCGAAGAGTTCCTTCTATAAAAAACGCCGAAGTATTGCTCGGTTGGAAGCCAATCGTCGACATGAATGAGTTGCTAGTAAAAACAATGAATTTTTATTTCGATTGAAATAGAGAGAAATTCGTTTGAAAAACGCGGCTCTTATCGTAGAGTTTGTCGGATTTAAAGCGCATCAGGATATGAAAAATCGTTGACAGGAGTATCGCAGATTCCTATTATGCGAGTGCGTTTTCTGAGGAGGGGTGGCCGAGCGGTCAATGGCAGCAGACTGTAAATCTGCCGACGAAAGTCTACGTAAGTTCAAATCTTACCCCCTCCACCAGCTTGAAATTTAAATGGAAAATAGCTGGAATGCACACCGCTAGAAATTGAATCGGTATTCAGGGTAGCTGGCTTCGCGCTGGCGGTTCACGCCAGTCGCTGTAATCTATGTTGTTCAACCACATACGAGACAATAGTGGGATCTGGTCATATTGCCACCTTAGTTGCGCTCCATTATAAAATGTTGTTAAAGAGAACGGATCTGTTGTCTTACCAACTTGTATTTGCACAATCGGTGGTGGAGTATCTAATGGAAACACTGGCTCTGCTGCTTCACCTACAGTAGTAGGCTGCTTCATCTTGTTGAAACTTTGGGATGATTTCTTCATTCGTGCACGATGAGGCTGGAATGTCGTCGACGTATTGCTGTTGAGGTCAATTATTTCGCCGGTAAGTTGACTTTTTTCATCCAGCGGGAATCTTAATCTTGCGTTTCTGCCTAGATTGTCGGCATATCCATTCCATATGATGTATCTCAACGGACGATGATCGGACCTTCGTCGTCCAGCGTCAGCTGGGAAACAGGTCAATAAGGACATGCTACATAAAAATAAAACTTTTTTCATAATTTATTTTCCAATTGTTCAACTAATCTTATAACTTATATTATATATTTTTGCAAGAAATTTGTTGTTATTTGTCGTAAGAAAAAATTTTCGTCTGTTTTTGTTGTATATAGTCATTCCACAATTGCTGAACGGGAAGGGCGATATGACTCTCGGCTAGAAATTGCAGTGGATTTTCACAATTTTCCCATAAAGAAAGAACAGAAATATTTTTCCTCAAATAATAGTTTTTGATTAGTCGCGTTATACATTATATATGTTAATTTTTATAACCAATTGGCATGCGATTGCCTTCAAAAAGCATCTTGAATTAATGAAAATGTATGCTAGTATTAGTCTGCTCTATACAGAGCGCATAATTGTTTTTAGGTAAGTTGGAGTTGAAAATGACAAAAACAGTGAATTTTATACCTTTAAAAGACAGGGTTTTGATCAGAAGAGTGGATCAGGAAGCAAAAAGTCCTGGTGGGATTATCATTCCCGATACGGCGAAGGAAAAGCCAATGGAAGGTGAAATTTTAGCCGTTGGTCCCGGAACAAGAGATGATCAGGGTACTCTTCATGCTCTAGATGTAAAGGTAGGAGACCGCGTTCTCTTTACTAAGTGGGGAGGCAACGAGGTAAAAATCGACGGTGAGGAGTATACCATACTCAAGGAGTCGGATATTTTAGGTGTTCTTAGGAAATAATAATGAGGTAGGAAATGTCAGCAAAAGAAGTAAAATTTTCGGTCGATGCTCGCAGTAAGATGCTGCAGGGTGTTGATGTCTTGGCAAGTGCGGTAAGAATTACCCTTGGTCCCAAAGGGCGGAATGTTGTAATCCAGAAAAGCTTTGGTTCGCCCAAGGTGACGAAGGATGGAGTCACAGTGGCTAAAGAAATAGAGCTGTCGGATAAATTCGAAAACATGGGCGCTCAAATGGTGAAGGAAGCCGCTAGTAAAGCCAATGATCTAGCGGGTGATGGAACCACCACTGCGACTGTTCTGACTCAGGCCATCGTAAAAGAGGCCGTTAAAGTTGTAGCTTCCGGAGTTAATCCGATAGATCTGAAGCGGGGAATTGATGCTGGGGTAGCAGCAATTACTGAAATGCTAAGTACGGTTTCTAAAAAAATATCTACCAATGAAGAAATTTCTCAGATCGGGACTATTTCTGCCAATGGAGATGCGTCAGTCGGAGAAATGCTAGCGAAGGCCTTTGAAAAAGTTGGAAAAGAGGGAGTTATAACTGTCGAAGAAGCCAAATCCTTGGAAACGGAGCTAGAAGTTGTCGAAGGTATGCAATTTGATCGCGGATACTGTTCGCCATATTTTGTGACCAACGCAGAGAAAATGACCTGCGAATTGGAGAATCCATTGATTCTCATTCATGAGAAAAAACTTTCCGTACTGCAGCCGATGCTTCCTATTTTGGAAAAAGTCGCTCAGTCTGGTAGACCGCTGTTGATCATAGCTGAAGATGTGGAAGGAGAAGCTCTCGCCACTCTGGTAGTGAATAAATTACGTGGAGGATTAAAAGTTGCTGCGGTTAAGGCGCCTGGATTCGGAGACAGAAGAAAAGCCATGCTTGAGGACATTGCTATCCTAACGGGAGGGCAGGTTATAAGCGAGGATCTTGGCATCAAACTGGACAGCATCGAAATGAATATGCTCGGTAATGCCAAGAGAATTCTCATCGATAAAGAGAACACAACTATCGTTGATGGCGCAGGTGCTAAGCAGGACATTGAAGCTCGTTGTGCACAAATCAAACAACAAATGCAGGACACAACTTCCGACTACGATCGTGAAAAGCTGCAGGAGAGATTGGCCAAGCTGTCCGGAGGTGTTGCAGTAATAAGAATTGGTGGTGCAACGGAAATCGAAGTAAAAGAACGCAAGGATCGTGTGGATGATGCTATCAATGCAACACGCGCAGCAGTGGCTGAGGGCATTGTTCCAGGCGGTGGAATTGCGCTTCTAAGGGCAACCAAGGTTCTAGGAAACATTAATCCCAAGTCTGAGGACGAACGTCTTGGAATTGAAATTCTCAAGAGAGCAATTCAATTTCCAGCGCGTCAGATCATCGATAACGCCGGTCTTGATGCATCGTTAATCGTCGGAAAGATCCTTGAGAATGATAGCCTTAACTACGGTTTTGATGCCCGAAAGGGGGAATATACTGATATGATAAAGTCAGGTATCATTGATCCGGTGAAGGTCGTAAGAATAGCTCTGCAAAGCGCGGCTTCTGTGGCTAGCATGATGGCAACTACTGAATGCATGGTCGCGGAAAAGCCAGAAAAGAAACCAGAGGCTCCCGCAATGCCAGGTGGTGGAATGGGTGATTACGGTTTCTAGTTTTTTTATTTTTAGTTCTTCTAAAGGCCCCCTTAATTGGGGGCTTTTTTTATTAAGTTACGTTTATTGGCAGAAGAAGATTATGAATTTAAAAAAATGTGTTGTAATTTTAATAAATTTTTTCAACTTTGAGCCAAAGTAGTGCTATTAGAATTGCTATTATGCAACTGCTTTTATAAAAACGCTAGAATATCCTTGATTTTTGCAGAAGAGTTATTAGTCTAGTTGCTAAGGTATTTCTAGGAGTAAGGTTTGGAAGATAACAGATTTGAATATGAAAAGTATAAAATCAATAGAGAAATTACTGCACCGCAGGTGCGTTTAACAGATCAAGATGGAAATTCAGTCGGAGTTGTTAGTATAAAAGAAGCAATGATTATGGCCAACGAAGCTGGATTAGATTTGGTCGAAATTGCTCCCCAAGCCATTCCTCCAGTTTGTAAAATCACCGATTATGGAAAACTGAAATATAAACTTCAAAAAAAGAAATCCGAAGCGAAAAAGAAGCAAAAAATTATTGAAATAAAAGAAGTAAAATTAACTCCATCCATTGGAGATCACGATTACAAAGTAAAACTTTCCAACATAGGAAGATTTATAGAGGATGGAAATAAAGTAAAAGTTACTTTACGGTTTCGTGGTAGAGAATTTTCACATAGAGAGATCGGTGAAAAATTGCTGAGTCGCTTGATAGACGATGTGAAAGAAAATGCAAAGTGCGAAGGAGAGCCTCGGTTGGAAGGTAAGCAAATGATGATGATTCTATCTCCTCAGGGTTCAAAATGACGGAAGAAATTTTCAGATGCCTTCTAGGTGGTTTTAACATAAAAGATGCTTTTGAAGTAGTGGATCTTCTATTTGATAATGGATATACGTCTGTTTCTTGCTATGAAAAATCCTCCCACTGGATGGTGGAGATACTGAACACTCAATTGATACAAGAGTCTGAAATTTATGCAGTCATAGGAAATTACAATTTTCCAAAAATCAAAATTGAAAAATTACAAAAAACAGATTGGCTTAAAAAAAGTTTTACTAATTTGAAATCGATCATCGTTGGTGATTTCTATATATACGGTCCGCATTTGCGTCATGAACCGATACCGACTGATAAAATCGCCATTGAAATTGCCGCGGCTACTGCCTTTGGAAGTGGAGAACATCCGACAACAAAGCGTTGCCTATTGGCATGTCAGACTTTTTTTGACGAGAAAAAACACAAAGCCGTTCTGGATATTGGTTGTGGATCTTGCATTTTAAGTATTGCCTTAGCAAAGTTGGGTGCCCGTTGTATCGACGCATATGATAACGACACGGAAGCTGTACGCATCTCCATTGAGAATATCGCAATCAATAAAGTCGCGCATCAGATAAATGTATTTCAAAATCAACGATGTGAATTTAGTAAGAAAAAATATGATTTTATTGTGGCCAATATACTTACGGATCCATTGATTTCCATGGGAAAGGCAATTGCTTCATCCATCTCTAGAGATGGCATTTTAGTATTGTCTGGATTTACATCGGACGACGATAATGTTTTGCAAAAATACCGTTCATTGGGACTAAAATTGAAATTCAAATACGATTATAAGGGGTGGGGAACTTTGGTTTTCATGAAAAATTGAACTTCTTATTAACGCTTGTTTCTCGGCTTTGTTTATCAAAGTTTTTACTTCTACTGATGATAATTTTTATGCTAGCATATAAACAGTATCGTAAAAGGTTTTTATGCTTCCTAATTTACTAACCTTGTCTAGAATTTTCTCAATTCCATTTATAATCGGATGTTTCTATATAGATGGATTTTGGGCGCATTTGGCAGCTGCCGCTTTGTTTGTAGTTGCTTGTATTACCGATTTTTTTGATGGTTACTTTGCGCGCCAGTGGAAACAGGTCTCTGCTTTCGGGCGGTTTTTCGATCCAGTGGCAGACAAGTTATTGGTTTCAACAATTCTGCTCATGCTTTGTGGAGTTGGAATTATTTCAGGAATCCATTTATTGGCCGCCACAATAATACTAGCAAGAGAAATTATCGTTTCCGGATTGCGCGAATTTATGTCACAAATGCAACTAATAATTCCGGTTACAAAATATGCAAAATGGAAAACAGGTATGCAGATGATATCAATATCCTGTTTGCTTTGTTCGGCGATGTTTCCTGATGTCGTTATATTAAAAAAGATGGGAATAGTTCTTCTATGGTTTGCCGTAGTGATGACAATATTTACGGGAGCTAGATATTTAAAACATGGAATAGTAAGGATTGATCTGCAAAAATAGAGATATGTGCACTTTGTCCAGAATCTAGCAATGGTAAAATAATCGGATTATCAGATTACTTATCGGTATTATTTTAACACAACAGGAGTATTTTCAATTAGCTGAACGGAAGCAATCAGGGCGCTAAAAATTCCTTCTATAAAAGTACGCGCCTTATCGACTTCAAAAAAATGATAACAGATCAACCTGGCTAATAATTGCTCCATAAACAACTTTTTGATGTCATCACCGTATTTATTTTGAAAAATACTAATAGCCAAAAGCAAATATGTTCCGGCTCGTCGGCTTGGAAAATGAGGAAGAGAGGCATCTGCCATGGCTTCATCATTAGTTTGATCGTCATCAATGGTACGCTCATTAATTTTACCAATCAGATTACCAAGAGAAATTAATTTGCTAGCGGCATTTTCACCAGCTAGAAAATTTTCCGAACCATCAAAAATTTCGTACATTAGATCGACAACAATAATATCATCATCACTAGCATCATCATTACTAGCATCATCATTCAGGTGATTAGTAAGAGCAAATGCAGCTTTTTTAACATATTCGGTCGTTATTTCTAAAATTTCTTTCGTCTTACCATTTTTAAAGAGTTGGTTCCATTCTTCCCTTAGACGTAGAAAATCATTTATTATAAAATCAATATATTTTACAACGTTCTGCTGAGCCAATTCTTCTTGCCGCATTTTTTTTAATTTTTTTTGACGCTTTTTTTCTAATTTTTCTTTACGTTCTCTTTCTCGTTGCAATTCCTCCTCTATTTGCTTTTTCTTTCGTTCTTCATACTCTCTTTGCTCTTTTTCTCGTTGCTGGAATTCTTGCCGCATCTTTTCTGCTTTCTCGGCATCCTCCGCTTCTTTAACCTTAATTGCTTTTTCGTTTAATTTTAATACATCAACCTCAATTGTGCATTTCAATTGCGGTCCGGTCTTCTTTTGGTAACCTTGGACACACCGAACGGAATAGGGATCATTAAAAATTTCTTTTACATCTCTAATTATTCTATATAAATGCTCTTTTGTATCATTTATCTCAAAGGTAAGCGTTACTTTCTCTTGAGGTATTTCAGGGGTTGAAGCTGATAGATTCAGGCCTTTTCCTTTTAATTCATGAACCAATCTAAGGTGATAAGTTTGGGCTTCCTTTGTAAGCTCTGTAGGGTACATGCCGTAACCGTTCAGGGCAGCGGTAAAAACCTCTGCAATTAGTGCATATTTTATAATGTTCTTTAACATTTTTTTCCTTTAATTAAGCCTCAAAATTATTTTATAACAACTATTAAACAAAAAAGTAGCTTTTTTATACAATTTTTATGCACAAATCCACTACTGAACAAATCAAATAAATTCTACCGGATTTATTTCTACACATTTCCCAAAAAAAGTTGTATTTTAAAACGATTCTATAGAACATTCAGAATACCAGGAGTGGCCAAGATTGCAATGGAAGGAAAACAGCATTGTTCTATCATCTAGACCATTTGCGGAAAACTCCAGAATTGTAACGATATTTAACAGAACTTTGGGAAAAACCTCCGGTCTAGTGAAGGGGCTAAAAGTACCGATTCAACCGGGAGACGTCAGTGACGTTCTATGGAATGGACGCATTGCGGAGCAGCTGGGAACATTCAAAATAGAAAATATTTTCTCCCCATTCATGCATGTTTTTAACAATTCAGCAAGGATTTTCGCTCTAGAAAGCGTATGTTTTCTATGTTTCAAAGGACTTCCAGAGAAAGCTCCTCATCCAGTACTATTTGACTCTCTGCAGACGTTGCTTTTGTCAATTTCACAGGATAATTGGCTAATTAACTATGCTCTCTTTGAGGTCAGCTTTCTATCGGAAGTTGGCTTTGGATTGGATCTTTCCAAATGTGCAGTCAGTGGAAAAACTGATAACCTGTTTTATGTTTCGCCACGTACAGGATGCGCAGCCACCAAAGAGGCTGGAGAGAAATATAAGGATAATCTTTTCGTTCTTCCACAATTTTTAATTTTCAAGGATAGTTGTCCAACAAATCACGATATTTTTTCAGCTCTACAGATAACAGGGCATTTTTTAAAGATGCATTTCTATGATATAAACAACGGCAAATTACCGTTGTCTCGCGATTGTTTAACGACGGAACTGATAAAAGATCAGGAGAGTAAAGCGTGAAAATTAGTACGATAGTGGATGATAAAGAAAAAAGAGTTGCAATCACTCCGGAGACTACTAAAAAATATGTACAACTTGGTTTTGAAGTTGTGCTTCCGCAAAGCATTGGAGTTTATTCAGGATTTCAAGATGAAGAATATTTGGCGGCGGGAGCCACGATGTGGAAGAAAAAAACTATCCCGGAAGCAGAGCTCTATCTGTGCGTTAAGCCGTCTTTTGAAAAGGATATAATAAAATTAAAATCAGGATCATATTTGGTCGCCATGCTATCTCCATTTCAGAATAAAGCGGTTCTGGAGGAAATGCTAAAGCAGGGGATCAACCTATGTGCATTGGAAAAAATTCCTAGAATCACTCGGGCGCAATCCATGGATGTTTTATCTTCACAGGCAAACATTTCGGGCTACAGGGCTGTTCTGGAGGCTTTGTTGGAATATCGTCGTGTCATTCCACTCATGATGACTGCCGCCGGAACAATTCGTCCGGCCAGAGTATTAGTATTAGGAGCGGGAGTTGCAGGATTGCAAGCCATAGCAACAGCCAAAAGACTAGGAGCAATAGTTTCGGCTTTCGATGTTCGTGCCGCTGCGAAAGAACAAGTGGAAAGTCTTGGAGCTAGCTTCGTGGAGGTGGAAAATACCGATAACGGAGAAACGTTAGGCGGATATGCTAAAGAGATGAACGATGATTACAAAAAACGTCAATCGGAAAAGTTGATCCAGATATTTCCCAAAGTAGATATTGCCATAACCACTGCTCAAATACCAGGAAAACCAGCTCCTATATTGATAACAGAAGAAATGGTTGCGTTAATGTCTGCGGGATCAGTAATCGTTGACATGTCTACGGAAACAGGTGGTAATTGTGAGGTTTCAAAAAGGAATGAGGTAATTCAGTTTAAAGGGGTTACGATCATCGGATATACAGATTTTGCAGCGCGAGTGGCCTACGATTCCAGCCAGTTATTTGCTCGAAATGTTTTCAATTTTGTGTCGTTGATGGCGAAAGATGGAAAGATCGATATTTCTGATGAAATCGTTCAATCTACCCTAATTAGAGTGCAGCATGGATAGAGAAATCTTTGGCGATGTTATTCGTAGAGCGAAAAAAGCAGGAGCAGATCAGGCAGATATCTTAGCTGTAGAAAGTAAAAATATTTCAGTCGCAACTCGTCTTGCAAAATTAGAAAAAATTGTCCAGGCGGATGTTATCGATGTAAAAATGCGTCTTTTCATTGGAAAAAGAAGCGCCGTCGTCACGACAGACAATCTAGACGAGCTGAAAGGAATGTCTTTTATTGAAAAAGCTATTTTTGCTGCAAAAAATTCTCCGGAGGATGAAATAGAAATTCGTCCCAATTCCGATGAATTATGTAAATCTTTTAAAGAGATGGATATTTTCGATGCTCGAGAAATATCCTCGGAAAAATTGGTTTCGGACGCCCTGAAATGTGAGAAAATAGCCCTTCAAATAGAGGGAATTACCAATTCCGGAGGAGTGGAGGCAAGTTACTCTTGCTCCAAGGTAATGCTGATAAAAAATAACGATTTTCTAGCGGAATACCAGAAAACGCTTAACCAAATTTCTATCATAACTTTGGCTGCGAGAGATGGGTTTTTAGAACGAGCCTACGATTTTTCAGAGAAAGTATATTATTCAGATCTAAAAAGTCCGGAGCAAGTCGCTAAAAAATCTGCAGAACGAACATTAAGAAAACTTGGAGCAAAAAAAATTCAATCCTGTAAGGTTCCTGTGGTTTTTGATCGCATGGTTTCCAGCCAATTGCTGGAGAGTTTCATGGAAGCTATCAACGGGGCTTCTATAGCCAAAGGAATTAGTTTCCTTGGGGATAAGTTGTTTAAAAAAGTTTTTAATAGGGGATTAAATATCGCAGATAGGTACGCTATTTCTCGCGGATTAAGATCGCGTCCATTTGATTCTGATGGATTAGAGTGTATGAATCTATTCATTGTGAAAGACGGCGTATTAAATTCTTTTCTCTTGAATACGAAATACGCAAATAAGCTGGGGATGAAATCGACAGGTAATGCTTATGGTTTTGAAGGTATTGCTCCCAATAACGTTTGCATCGAAAATGGGAAAAAATCGTTTGCTGATCTTTTGAAGTCAGTAAAAAAAGGATTGTATGTAACGGAAGTACTCGGAAACGGGCTAAATTTAGTCACAGGAAATTACAGCCAGGGAGCGGTTGGATTTTGGATAGAGAATGGAGAAATTACATATCCCGTCAGCGAAATTACAATCGCCGGAAACTTCTTGGATATGTTTTCATGTTGCGAAGTTGCTTCAGATTTAGAAATAGAATCAGGAATAGATGCTCCTACGCTGTTGGTCGATGGAGTGGTTATTGGAGGAATATGACGAAAAGCAAGAGTTTCGATGAGTATATGTTACCTTTTATTTATACATTAAGGTGGAGAGATATCTGAAACTTACCGAAGATAGCATTCTCAATGGAAAAATAAAACTCCTTCAACCGGATAATGGGTACCGAGTGGCTATTGATCCGATTATTCTATCGAGTTTTGTTTGTGGTTTAACTCATTGTGGACATAAGGCTACAACAATAGAAAAAATTTTGGATGTCGGCTGCGGAGTTGGTACAATTTCCCTAATATTAAAAATGAAAAAAAATGCGTCCGAAGTAACAGCCATAGATATCGATGAGAAGATGTGCCAAATTTGTAGACAAAACGCCACAATTAATTCTTTGGATGTGAATGTTATAAATACAGGGTTGGAAAGTATAAATTCCGTATTAAAAGATGAATTATTCGATCAAGTTGTGACAAATCCACCATTTTCTAATAAAAATTCGTCAAGGATTTCGGAATCCAAGAGATTGGCTAATTTCGAAACAATGGATTTATATGATTGGATAGCATTTTGCTTTAAAAAGCTGAAAAACGGAGGGATTTTTTCCTTGATTCATAATGCGTCTCGCATTGACGATATTTTATGTTCCCTAAAGAATATTGCCGGATCAATACAGATCATTCCGATCTTTCCTAAGATCAATTGTAGAGCCAACAGAATTGTAGTCATCGCTCAAAAATCAAGTAAATCGGCGAGTAGTATACTTTCTGGAATTGTGGTTCATGAGAATGATGGAAGCTATTCGGATGCTATGCGTAAAATATTATCTGGAAGTTTTTTGTAATCTTGGGAATAATATTTAATGTTGAGGAGAGAATAAATGATCGATATTTTTGTGATTGGGAGTGGTCCAGCAGGTTACACAGCAGCCATTTATGCGGCGAGAGCCGGAAGATCCACTAAGGTAATTACCGGCCAACGACAAGGGGGGCAGTTGATGATTACGTCTCTCATAGAAAATTATCCCGGCTTCGCAGATCCTATATCGGGGCCAATTTTGATGGATCAGATGAGACAACAATCTGAAAAATTAGGAGTTGAAATGATATTTGACGTCATAGAATCCGTTGATTTTTCAAAAAGACCATTCACTTGTGTGGGAGAATCTGGAACTTGCTACGAGAGTAAAACGGTTATTATTGCTACGGGAGCCAATGCAAAATGGCTCGGCGTTCCAGGCGAAAAAAAATATCAAGGGACTGGAGTTTCTGCATGCGCCACATGCGATGGATTTTTTTTCAGAGATAAAGACGTAGCAATAGTAGGAGGAGGAAATGCTGCCGTAGAAGAAGCCATATATCTGACTAACTTTGCTAGGAGCGTTACATTGATTCATAGAAGAGATAAATTGAGTGCCGAAAAAATTGCCCAGAAGCGTTTTTTTGCAAATCCAAAAATTAAGGTAATTTGGAATACTCGGGTGGTGGATATACTTGGCGACGCTAACAAAGTAACCGAATTGCTACTTGTCGATACAAAATGCGGCACCGAAGTGAAAAAGCCGATAGATGGAGTTTTTATCGCCATAGGACATCAGCCAACTACTTCCATTTTCAAAGGACAACTAAATATTGATGAAAATGGATACATAATTACTGATAAAATAGGCACTCGTACATCTGTTGATGGTGTTTTCGCCGCGGGAGATGTGTGTGATCCGTACTATCGGCAGGCTGTAGTTTCCGCGGGATTAGGCTGTATGGCCGCCATCGATGCCGATAAATTTTTATCTGTTAATGATTAATGTTTTTTTGATATACTCCTGCGATTTATTTTGTTTATCGGTAGGAGATTGAATGGATTGTTTTCATATGGTGAAAAATCTAATTGATGGAGTTAATGTTCATGAGATAACGGTCTTTGTTTTGGCATGTTTTGTTGGGTATTATGTAGTTTGGAAGGTAACGCCTGCATTGCATGCTCCCCTTATGTCTGTTACCAATGCGATTTCAAGTGTGATTATAATTGGAGCCGTTTTTGTAGCTGCTGGATATAGCTCTGCTAGCTCTAAAATCTTCGGAGTTATCGCTATTTTCCTCACGGCAATAAATATTTTTGGCGGATTTGCCGTAACCGATAGAATGTTAAATATGTTTCGAAAAAAATAGGCTGGTAATGGCAGATATACTCTATTTAGCGGCGGCTATTTGTTTTATTTTTGCATTGAAGGGGTTATCTTCTGCAGAGAGCGCTCGCAAAGGGAATTTATGTGGAATTTTGGGCACAGTGCTCGCTTTTATTGCAACCTACTCGCTGGTGGATTCTCTGGATATTTATTCTACCATTTCAATGGTAATAATTGGCGGAGTCATTGGTGTTTTTATTGCCAAAACAGTCTCCATGATGGCTCTTCCGCAAATGATAGCCGGATTTCATAGTTTGGTTGGACTGGCGGCCGTTCTTATAGCGTTTTCCGTATACCTTGCTCCTGAATCATTCGGAATTACATCCGCGACCGGAATACGCTTGTCGAGTTTATTGGAAATTGGACTTGGATCTACGATAGGGGCGGTAACATTTACCGGATCCGTGGTTGCGTTTTTAAAACTACATGGATCGTACAAAAGTCACAATATTCATCCGGCGGTAAATGCCTTTTTAGCGTCTTCGGTCGTTTGTTTATTGATATATTTTGTACTTACGGAAAATGAAAATGCATTTATTCTGCTAATATTTTCTTCCTTTATCCTGGGAGTAACTTTGACAGCGCCGATTGGGGGAGCAGATATGCCGGTTATTGTGTCGATGCTGAATTCCTACTCGGGCTGGGCCGCTTCCGGAATAGGATTTACGTTACACAATGACCTCTTGATTATTACGGGTGCGCTTGTTGGATCCAGCGGAGCAATCTTAAGTTACATAATGTGCAAAGGTATGAATCGATCTCTTAAAGATGTCATTCTTGTGTCTGGACAAAAGGTTTCTGAAGGGGTGAAATCATCAGAATCAGGATCATTTAAACAAGGCGCTCCGGAAGACGCAGCCTTCATTTTGAAAAATGCTGATTCCGTCATCGTTGTGCCAGGATATGGCATGGCAATATCGCAGGCTCAGCATGCCTTGAAGGAAATGGGAGATGTTCTGCGAAAAAAAGGGGTAAACGTAAAATATGCAATCCATCCGGTAGCAGGGCGTATGCCTGGACATATGAATGTTCTTCTGGCCGAAGCCAATGTGCCCTATGAAGATGTTTTTGAACTGGATGAAATCAATGGAGATTTTTCATCGTGCGATGTCGCCTATGTAATTGGGGCAAACGATGTAACCAATCCGGCAGCCAAAAAAGATCCATACAGTTCCATTTATGGTATGCCAATTTTGGAAGTGGAAAAGGCGAAGGTAGTTTTGTTTTTAAAAAGATCCATGGGGACAGGATATGCTGGAGTGGACAATGAATTGTTCTATGCTACCAATACCCTAATGCTACTCGGCGATGCAAAAAAAACAACCGAACTAATAGTGAAAGCTATGTGAGTTTAGAGTTTATTCTTGCTTTCAAAAGCGGGATTTAACCTTCGGATAAAAAGATAAAGCGGTTGACATTTGAATAATATATATTAACATTCACTCATCTAATTGTAAGGAAAACATAATGAGCAAACGAATTGCTGCTAAGTATAAGATCGATAGGAGATTGGGAGTTAATTTGTGGGGACGGGCTAAAAGTCCCATAAATGAGAGAAATTACGCTCCAGGTCAGCATGGCAGCAACAAAAAAAAGGCGACGGACTATGGTACTCAGTTGTTGGCAAAACAAAAACTGAAGGGGTATTATGGTAATCTCACAGAAAGACAATTTAGAAGAATTTATCAGAAGGCGTCTCAGATGAAAGGGGATACAAGCCAAAATATTATTGGATTACTGGAACGTAGACTAGACGCTGTTGTTTATCGCATGAAATTTGCTGTTACTGTTTTTGCAGCAAGACAGCTAATCAACCATGGTCATGTTATGGTTAACGGGAGGGTTGTAAATATAGCTTCCTATACGGTTAGTGAAGGTGACGTCATAGAAGTAAAGGAAAAATCAAAGACCAACACTGTAATACTTGAAGCAATGCAGTCAACTGAAAGAGACTTTCCCTTCTATTTGGAGGTTAATAAAGATGCTCTAAAAGGCACATTTATAAGTGTTCCTAAACTGGAAGACGTGCCTTATCCAGTGGTTATAGAGCCGAATATTGTGATCGAATTTTACTCCAGATAATGTGATTATTCTGGCCGAAACGGATCTCATCTTTGCCGAAATAGCTCAGTTGGTAGAGCGACTGATTCGTAATCAGTAGGTCGGAGGTTCGATTCCTCTTTTCGGCACCATTTGAAATTTAAGTGATAGTCATAATGATTTAGGATTAATGCTCCCATCAATTAACATAATCGTCATATTGTATCATGAATACCACGCATAGCATCAAATTCAGACGGAGGTGACTTTAAGGGTTTTTCGCTCACCTGTGAATCCAGGTTTCTTATGGTGTATCCTCTGCCCCATACGGTCTCTATGTAGCACTCTCCATCCAAGGCTTCCATAAGTTTTTTTCTCAATTTACAAACGAATACGTCTATTATTTTTAGTTCGGGTTCGTCCATGCCTCCGTAAAGGTGATTTAGGAACATATCTTTAGTAAGGGTTGCACCCTTTCTAAGACATAATAATTCAAGTATTGAATACTCTTTTCCAGTGAGATGCAGAATTTTTCCGTCGATTTCTACACGGCGATTCTGGAGGTTGATGGTCATTCTGCCTATCTTGATGGTTGATTCTGCATGTCCCTTAGATCTTCTGATGACCGCTTGTATTCTAGATACAAGCTCCTTACCTTCGAACGGTTTAGTAATATAATCGTCGGCGCCTATGTCCAGGCAGTTAACTTTATCTTTGGACTCAGATAATCCAGATAGAACTATTACGGGGGTTTTTATATTAGATGATCTTAGTTTTTTTATGACTTCAACTCCGTCTATGTCCGGAAGCATTAAATCCAATATTATGCCGTCATAATCATAAATTTTACCAACTTCGATACCATATTGTCCGAAACTGGTAGCGTCTACAGTCACCCCTTCTTTTTTTAAAAGAGCTTCTATTCCTTTGGCCATCGGCACATCATCTTCTATTAATAAAACTCTCACGATTACCTCCAAACACAAAAATGTTAAACCTACACATATTTGGTACGTTAATTATAATTTACTAAAAACTTATTAATATTTTAAGCAAAAAAATAAAAATTTTTAAAATGAATTTGTTTTTATACGACACCTCGCCAAAAAATAAGATCCTTAATCTAACGTAGCTCATGATAACGAATAATGATATCATAGATTTTCAAATAACAGGGTGAATCCGATGGAATTTATTAGTTCTCTTTGGTCGATTCCTTTTCTGGGAATTATTTTTTCTATGTCGCTTTTACCATTACTATGTCCGAATTTTTGGAACAGATATGCCAGTTATGTTTCTTTATTTTGGTCTATAATATATCTGTTTTTCGTTTATTGTTTTTTGGGTGTTTCGACGATCGTTCCGGCGATTATTGAACCAATACTTACGGATTATATTCCTTTTATAATACTAATATCCACTTTATACATTGTTTCGGGAGGAATTTTTGTAGATTTCCCAGGATATGGCGGTCCTCTCTTCAATACGTTATTTTTGTTTTTCGGAAGTATTGTAGCGGGATGGATAGGAACAACCGGAGCAACAGCTCTATTAATTCGCCCTTTTTTGCGGGCTAATCACCATCGGAAATACAAAACGCACCTAACGGTATTTTTCATATTTTTGATAGCGAACATCGGCGGAGCAGCTACTCCTTTAGGGGATCCTCCGTTATTTATTGGATTTCTAAAAGGAATAAATTTTTTCTGGTTTATTAAACAATTATATCCGGTTTTGTTCTGCACAACGCTAGTACTGTGTCTTCTGTTTTTTATGGTAGACTCAATATTGTTCAAGATGGATCCCGTAGCTCTACCGAATAAAAAAGAAAAAGTTGCATTGAAAATCCAAGGCATGTCCAATATCATATTGTTTATTCCTATTTTATTGACGGTTATCCTTTGTAATTTTAGTGGCAGCTTTAGTTTATATGGTGAAAAATTTTCATATTCATCGATTCTAAGGAATTTTTTACTGGTTACTATTTCTTTAATTTCTTTAAAAATCACTCCAGCTATAATTCGTGAAAAAAATCGCTTTTCCATTGCGCCGATAAAAGAAATTGCAGAATTATTTGCGGGAATTTTTATAACCGTTACTCCCATCATACATATTTTGCATCAAGGGACCAGCGGAGAGTTTGGACATCTGCTCAATTGGATTGCTCCCGGTGGAGAATTTGTTGCCAGTAGGTGTTTCTGGGTTAGTGGTCTGCTGTCTTCAATTTTGGATAATGCTCCAACATTTTTGATCTTTTTTCATTTAACTTCTGGAGATCCGATGGTGCTCATGACGGCAAAATCGAATATACTGACGGCTTTTTCCATCTCCACAGTGTTTATGGGAGCGCTTACATACATTGGTAATGCTCCAAATTTAATAGTAAAATCGATATCCACCGACTATTCAGTAAAAGTTCCGTCATTTTTGGGATATGTAGGATGGGCATTCGCGATACTGGTGCCAATTTTTGCAGTAATATCGTATTTTTTGTAGTAGATTTTTGAAATGTTACAGCATATTCCCGTTCTATTGAAGGAAGTACTAGCAATGTTATCTCCCAAAGACGGCGGAGTTTATTTTGATGGGACTTTTGGTGGCGGAGGATACACAAAGGCAATTTTGGATGCTGCGGATTGTAGGATAATTGCCACTGATCGGGATCCATATGTAAAATCCATTGCCGAAGAATTTAAATCTGCCTATAAGAAGAGGTTTGATTTTTTTCATGCGAAATTTAGCGATATAAAATCCATTGTTGGATCAAATGAAAAGCTAGACGGAATTATTTTGGATTTGGGAGTTTCGAATTTTCAACTGGTGGATCCGTCCAGAGGATTTTCTTTTAGCTTTTCTGGTCCCATTGATATGGGAATGGGACTGTGTAATAGGACGGCGTTAGACGTTATCAAAAAAAGTTCCGAGCGGAATTTGGCGGATATTATATATCAATTGGGGGAGGAGCATTCTTCTCGAAAAATCGCCAAAAATATTAAGATGAATCTCAAAAACATTAAAAATACGGAGGATCTGGCTAATGTCATTCGTTCCTGCGTACGAAAAACCGGAAGAATTGATCCTGCAACTAAGACATTTCAAGCGTTAAGAATTTTTGTCAATGAAGAGCTAAGTGAATTGGAAAAAGTTTTGCATGATTCCGTCGATTTACTAAATATCGATGGTAAGATAATAGTTGTCAGTTTTCATTCGCTTGAGGATCGTGTAGTAAAATTCTTTTTTAGAGATTTGATACGGGGGGATAATCGTTCAAAGTTCAAATTATTAACTAAAAAACCCATAACTTCGTCGTCGTTGGAAATCTCATCCAATCGCAGGTCAAGATCCGCTAAACTTCGCGGAATTTATATGCTACAGTAGCGAGTTTTTAGTGTTATAAAAATGATAACAAAGCGATCCTCATTATTTTTTGCTCTTCTAATTTGTGCATTTGGAGCATGGTTATTTTATCTGAAATATACAGTCGTCTCCATCGAAGATAGAATCCGCAGCGCTAAAAAAGAAATAGCGGTGGAGAAAAAAAATCATCACATATTGAAAGCAGAATGGAAGGCATTAACATCTCCGGAAAGAATACAGCAACTTACGGTAAAATATCTGAATATGCGCCAAATAGAACCGACTCAATTGCGAGAGTTCGACCCGTCGATATTTCATTCCGAAAAAAAGAAATATAAAGAGACTAAAAAATTATCAAAATTAATAGATGAAATTCTTTCATCAAAAGGCGTCGATTAATGTATTACGGCTACGGAAACAATTTATATTCACTTTCAATAAGATCAATAAAAATCGCAAAGCAAAGAACTCTATTTGCCATTAGCATTTTTGTATTCTTATTTTCCTTACTTATTGTTCGCCTTGTCCAGGTAATGGTTTTTAATAGCAGGAATGAAGAACATAATTTCGAATTCGCGCCCCCTGTTATTTCACGGGCTGATATTTTAGATAGAAACGGAACAATAATAGCCACAAGTTTGCCAACGGTATCTTTATACGCATGTCCTCATGAGATAATAAACATCAAAGAATCGGCGGAAAAAATAACAAGCGTACTGAAAGAACTCGACAAGACCGATATTATTAACAAATTATCTTCCGGGAAAAAATTTTTATGGATAAAAAGGAATCTATCTCCATCCCAGGAACAGGCTGTTTTAAATCAGGGTATTCCCGGTATGCATTTTCTGAAAACAGAGCGAAGAGTATATCCAGATGGAAGGCTTCTCGCACACGTTATCGGCGGAACAGACGTGGATAACGTCGGCATTGCGGGAATTGAAAAAGTTTTCGATACGTCTCTACGAGAATCATTCGAACCAATAGTATTGTCCATAGACATAAAAATTCAACATGCCGTCAGGGATGAATTGCAAAAAGGCATCGATGAATTTAACGCGATTGGCGGAGCGGCCGTCGTAATGAAAATATCGACTGGCGAAATAATATCTCTTGTTTCTTTACCTGATTTTGATCCCAATAAAAATTCCGACCCTAACATGAAAGAACGTTTTAATATGATTACCTCTTCGGCCATTGAGCCGGGATCGTCGGCAAAAATTTTTAATACGACTATGGCGCTTGAAATGGGGCGAATCACTCCGTTTACCGTATTCGATGCGAGATTTCCATTGAAAATTGGACGATTTACCGTTCATGATTTTAAGGGACTTGGAAAGTTTCTATCAGTTGAAGAAATTTTAAAGTATTCTTCCAACATAGGTTCCGCGAAAATTGCGCAGGCAATCGGCCGCACAGTGCAGAAAAATTTTTTTAAACACATTGGATTGCTGGACTATGTCTCCTGTGAATTGCCAGAAACCCAGCATCCTCTCTATCCTTCACCGTGGACGGACGTAAGTTCTCTCACTATTTCCTATGGACATGGAATAGCGATGAGTCCCCTTCATTTGATAACGGTAGTTTCCGGGATTGTAAACGACGGAATTTTAAATAATCCTACGTTGTTAAAGCGCGAAGATAAAATACTTGGACGCCGGATAATTTCGCAAAAAACATCGAATTTAATGAAAGCGCTTATGAGGATTAATGTAACGGAAGGAAGAAACAGATTTGCCGACGTTCCCGGATATTTTGTTGGCGGAAAGTCGGGAACGGCGGAAAAGCAGAAGAATGGTAAGTATCTGAAAAATGTAAATTATACGGGATTTATTGGATCTTTTCCGATGACGAATCCCCAATATTCGATATACATTGTACTGGATGAGCCGAAAGCAACCCATGAAACTCATGGCTATAGAACGGCCGGCTGGAACGCTGCTCCAATTGCCGCGCGTATTATAAAAAGAATAGGAGCAATGTTAGGGATTATGGCATCAACGGATCCAGAGCCAGATTGGAAGGACATTATGAGGAAACTCATATGAAAAAATTACAAGAATTATTGAGCTTTAAAATAGATCATTCTCTGGAAACAAAAATAGTGTCCGGCATTTATGATAACTCAAAACATGTAATGCCGGAGAGCATGTTTATTGCACTGAATAGAAATGCGGCAAATAGAAAGAGTCACGTAAACGAAGCGATTACATGCGGGGCGAAATACATTTTGCAAAACGGCGAAAGCGGAGAAAATTATTGCGAAATAAAGGATGGAATTTTATTTCTTTTCGTAAAAAATGTTCGCGAAGAATTGGCGCATGTCGCATCGAGATTTTTCGAAAGCAATTTTGAAACTGTAGTTGCCGTTACTGGGACAAATGGAAAAAGTTCGACGGTGGATATTCTGCGTCAAATCTGGATCAGATCTGGAATTAGTGCAGCCAGTATTGGAACTTTAGGGGTAATTACCCAGGAAAAGTACGAAAAATTATCTAATAATATGACTTTACCAGATTGCATAGAGCTTAATAGAATTCTGCACACACTATGCGGAAGTGGCATAAAGAATGTGGCCTTGGAAACGACAAGTCAAGGAATAGATCAGCGCAGGGCAGATGGGAT
>JAISQI010000055.1 GCA_031274295.1 Holosporaceae bacterium | reverse complement strand
CCAGTCTACAATTCTGTCATTCCGGACTATCGTTTAGTACAAGGGAAAGCTCATACATTTACTATGGAATCGAAAAATTCTCAGCTGCGACATTATCTTGCAAGATTGATCCGAAAAACAAAGTATCACTCAACATCAGCCGAAATGCTCTCCCTATCCCTTATTCTCTTGTTAAATAAATATATGTCGATATCTATATAGGGCAATCTCGCGGTGGTGGTATATGTTTTATAAATCTCTTAAGTAACATTCTGTTCAGCTTTTCAGCTAAATTTCTTCTATTAAAAACAGGCGGTGGTGCAGGCGGTGGTGGTGGCAGATCTCTAGAATTAGCTGTTACCGAGTAAGTATCCTCTAAAGGCAATTCAAAAGATGGAATGAGTTTAAGTAATTGTTCTTTAGCAGGACCAATATAATACTTTGCATCGTTCCCAAATCTTTTTTGAAAAGAACTTTGTAAACTAGATAATACATCTATACCTGCTTTATATGATATATCGGGATGCTGATCAAAGATTCTTCGTACTGTTTCTACATTTTTATTGCTCATTATACTTATTAATTGTCTATGTAATCTTTTAAGAGCGAGCCTTCTTTGGCGATCTTTAATTGTATCGGACCCTGTTCCTGATATCAAGTAACGTTGTTGCTCTTTATGCAGTTGTTGCTCTTTATGCAGTGGATAAATCTCTCTCAAAATATTTAAGGGAGTATACTGAAGTAAATCTTTTTCCTGAGTGCTTCCTGAAGCCGGAAGAACCAATTGCTTAAGCGGCAACCGCATCATACTTTGATAATTTCTATCGCCGATAACTTGATAGATAGTATCTGCAGATTCTAAAAAATAGCTTCCTGATGTTTGACCTTGATATATATATCGCGGATTCAATCCTGCTTCCATTCGTAAGGCCATTTCTGATATTCCATCATCTGGTGATCTACTATCTCTCCCTTTCCCAATTACTGTTTTTCTCTCTTCTGTATTCGGAAATAAATCTCTTGTTGCAACTCTAGGCGTAACTAATTCTGGATATTTGTTCTTATTTCTTATTGCATAGTTACCTGGCTCAATAGTTCTTCCAGGAGGGCGCATTCCACTTGATCTTTCTACTTTATTAAGTTCTCTTTTATCTAATTTCCCTTCTGTATTAATAAAATGATTGAAATGTATTAATTCGTGCCCCAAAGCAATATATAACGGCGTACGACCTAGACTTATTTCAAATACTTCTTGATTTCCAGCTCTGGCACGCGACCTAATCTCTGGTAAATTCATATAATATCCATCTCTATCTTTTTGGAATTGATTTAAGTTTATATTTACTCTTAAATCATTAGGGTTATTTCCAACAAATGCTGTATCATTATTATCCATAGTAAAAGAAAACTTCCTGCAAAAATTACGCTGAAGATATCTATTGATATTATCTAATAATGTCTTTCCGGTAGGCAAAGATTCAAGTTGCCGTAATTGATCCTCTATTAAACTTATTTCCTGTTGATTATGAGCGCCTCTTAAAAAAGAAGGATAAGCTCGAGCTATCAGCTTTTCTGTTAATCCCATAATTTCTCCTCCTATGATTAATTGCAAGTAGTAAAATTAAAATTGGTGAAATCTTCAAACACCCAATCATTTTTTAAAGTATAGAAGATGATGTTCAGAAGTTTTCTGGCGGTAGTGATGATAGCTTTTCCAGAACTGCGTTGTTTCTTGATTTTTTCATAAAATGCTTGAAAATACGGGCTGTAATTTTTAGCTATTAGCGTGCACTGAACCAAAGTTCGTCGAGCAAGTTTTGATCCTCTTTTGGTGATATGTCCGTTGATACATTTATCGTTTGACTGATAAACTTTTGGAGTGATTCCAAAATAAGACACCAATTTACCAGTATCTTCGAAATTTTTGATATCAGAGATGTTCGCCAAAAATATTGCGGCGCTCATTGGCCCAATACCTTTGATACTTAAAAGATTTTCGTACCCAAGAATATCTTTCGCATACTCAATCATCAACTTTTCCAGTCGTTTGATATTCTCTTTTAGAAATGTCAATTCCGTTTTTATAATCTTGATCGTTGATCTCTCCAAAAGACTAAATCCTTTAAAAGCAACAGCTTTATCGAATCCCTTCAAAGTCGTCAATTGTTCCTTTTTTATCTTCAGTCCATGTCCGTTTAGAATCCCATAAACCTTGTTGATCAAAGCGACTTTCGTTTTCACCAGCTGATCTCTGGTTTGCGCAATCCCAAGTAATTGTTGATGCAAATAGCTCTTTACCTTGACTTCAGGCAGCATATCTTTACTCAAAAATAACGCTATCGCTCGAGCGTCGTTTTTATCGGTCTTTTTTACAGAACTTCTGATAACGTTAAATTGATGCGGAGAAATAATTACCACTCTCTTTACCAAATTCAAAATATTATCTCTGAAAAATGAGGAATTCACCGTAGCTTCAACGGCAACTTCATCATTTGAGCACAGATCGGATAAAAATATTTCAAACTCGTCACCTTGAAGTTGGAAAGTTCTTATTTTCTCTGGTTTTCCCTCTTCCAGATAGCAGGCAGTAAAACTGTTACTGTGTAGATCGACCCCAATATACCTCATTGCTTACCTCCAATTTGCAAAACCAAACCATTTGTAAGTAGAATGTTTTCGGACAGCCCATACTCCTATTCGAGGTCTTATGCCTCATAACGGCCGTTCGGTGGCAGGTGCGAATAGCCTCCTCTACAAAGTCTGTCCATTGCTATTGCCAACAATGACTTCAAAAAAAATTCATCCCGTCACCTATCTACTTTCCAAGTCATCCTCTCACAAAATAGCTCCACCAAACTATCCATTCATACCGTCTCCTCTTTGTATATTATCACTGTCATCATATCTTTTCATGTTTTATGGATTTTTTATATTTTGCCAAACCTGATTAGCACTTATAATACAGTGTGAAGGCATACTTGTATTATAGCCTGTATCAGCTACTAGGAGCCAAAATATTGATCGTTTCTTTTCTTGAATATCCTTAAATTTGAGAAATTTATAACCAATACTTTCTGCTGCACTTTCATATATTCCAAGTTGCAGAATAAGGCTAAAGTCAATATCTTGCTGTGAACATACTTCCCGTAGAGCGCCTAAACTTTGATCTATTATATCAACGAACCTTTGCTCTTCTTGATCTACATATGCTCTGATTCCTAACTCAATAGGACCACAAAAAGCTTTCTTCAGTAATTCAATCGATTCTTCTGAGGACATTGATATATCTTCTGAGATAGCCCTAGCAGCAGCAGTTTTGCATTGATGTCTGATATTCCAGAAATCATCCCTATATATTAGTTCCCCTCTGGCTTGTATAAGTTGTTCTTTAGTGATGGTCGCAGCTATTGCCGGATTTTCTGTATGTGTTGTATCTAGTATATCCATACAATACACGGTACCTAAACACATCGCCGATAATAATATTGTAGCTACTAATTTTTTCATGATAACCTCACATCTAACATATGCTATATCATAAGATATATAACAAATAAAGGCTTTAGACTAGATTCTGTCGTCACGAGCGACAACATATGCTATAACAGGACTCGGGTTAAAGAGAGAGGAGTTTTTTATGGCATTTTCCCACAAAAGGCATGATATATCGGACAGAGTATGGTCTGTGTTAGAGTCGCATCTTTCCGGGAAAAGGGGGAGGGGATTGCCGCAAGGTACGCCAAAATAGATGTGCTATGATAAATATACTGCAATGATTGAGATTGTTTAATGCGCGATTTGTTGGATCCGAAATTGGATTATGGAATTGCTAATTTAGTATAGTTTAATATAATGAATGGAGGTAATACAATGGAGGCAATATATGGAGATAGGCATGCACTGTCCTCGTTGTGGAAGTTTATCAAAGACGAAATCGGGAATAGTAACAGGATCACAGAGGTATAAATGCAAAGACAGCGGGTGTCATTACACCAAGAGTTTGAAACGCGGTTATCCGGATTCGATAAAACTAAAAATCATAAATTTGTATTTTGAAGGCTGTGGATTTGTCGCATAGAGAGACTTACTGGAATATCGAACGTGACGGCAATGAAGTGGGTTAAAGCCTTGGGAGACAACGTATCGGTTTTGAGGGAAAAGAATCGTTGTTCTCAGAGC
>JAISQI010000056.1 GCA_031274295.1 Holosporaceae bacterium | reverse complement strand
CATGAAATGATTACTTTTTTCATTTGTGAGAACTCGGATTGTCCTTTTTTCATTTTTTACTCCTTAAAAGTACGTAGGATTTTATTGGACATAAAATATTTTTGCAACAAAAATGCTTGAAATTAATGTTATTCTTATTTTTTACTTTTTCCCGTTTTGAAATGTTTGCGACAAACAGAAATATATTTTTCATTACCTCCTATTTCTATCTGCTCTCCCTGAGATATTTTATTGCCTTTTTCGTCTATGCGCATGTTCATTGTCGCTTTTTTTCCACAATGACACACTGTTTTCAGCTCAACTAAAATATCAGCGGTGGCCAACAGTCTTTGACTTCCGTCAAAGTCATTTCCTTGAAAATCCGTTCTTAATCCATAGGTTAAAACCGGAATATTTAATACATCAACCACGTCACTCAGCTGATCGACCTGATCTTTTGTAAGAAATTGCGCCTCGTCCACCAAAACACACGCCACGCTTTTGGCTCCCTTTACATAGCGAAAAAAATCGAAATCTTTATCAAAAGTAATGGCCTGCTTTTGTAGACCTATACGCGATGTGATCGTTCCTTGACCGTATCTCGTATCCTTTGCATATGCAAAAAGCAAAGTGTCCATGCCTCTTTCTTTATAATTGTGATCCGTTTGTAATAAAGATGTGGTTTTTCCGGCGTTCATCGCAGAATAATAAAAATAAAGGCTCGCCATTTATATCTCCTAACTTTTGTTTGATAACCTGTACATGTCATTAGAAATCTTTTGGCAGAACTTTTCAACAATATAAAGGTTAACAACTATACCGCTCAGAAGAAACAGCTATTATTTCAGAGTCTTACGTGCGAAAATATTTTGCGATGAAAAAACTAAAAATAGACGATATTTTTATTTTAACGAAATCACGGAAACAATACTTCTACCGCAGGAGTTTTTACAAAATTTTACAGTTCCATTGGTCGTTGCAAATAATGTATGATCTCTACCAATACCGACGTTCTGACCGGGTTTAATCTTCGTTCCCCGTTGCCTCACGATGATATTTCCAGCTAAAACGGCCTGTCCTCCGGAGCGTTTTACTCCTAGACGTTTACTTTCCGAATCCCGCCCGTTTTTAGAACTACCACCAGCTTTTTTTGTAGCCATACCCTACTCCTAGTGTTTGATACTTTCAATTTTTAAAATCGTTACCGGTTGACGATGTCCATTTTTCCGACGATAATTTTTTCTACGACTCTTTTTAAAAACCAAAACGGTATCCCGCCTTTTTTGCTCAACCACGCTGGCTTTAACTATAGCTCCAACTATAATTGGAGTACCAAGCTGGACCTTACCTTTATTCTCTATCATAAGCACATCGGATATCTCTAAGCTAGTTCCGACTTCGTGCGGCAGCTTCTCAACGGAGACAAAATCTCCCTCTTTCACCTTATACTGCTGACCACCAGTTCTCATAACTGCAAGCATTTACTCGTCCTTTTCACGATACGTGCAGTGATTATTAAACCATTTGCCTAATATTTTCAAGTGGCATATGCGGATAAATTCAATATAGAACTCCGGCTTATGCAATCATTTGCTCTCGGATTATTACCTGCGATTCTTCTTGATATGCAATTATCCTAAATCCAGACTCTTTTAATAATTGCAGTAAATTAACATGCATAATGTTTCTGCTATTTAATTCGACATCCATGTTTAGGTTTGGAATAGAAACGTTCTTTCCAAGACATACCGTTACTATTTCAGCTGAATTATCGTCTATTTTTGCATTGACAATTCCACCAAATGGCATGATTTCCTTTGCTACCACAGCGTTATACATTATGATCTTGCCGGCGATGTTTGGAATATTTTCAAACCCTGATGCCAACTCAAATGATATATTATATTTCTCTAGAAAATCTGCCACCAATTGATTTAATGATTTCAGAGAATAGCAAAAAGTATTTGATTTTTCTGAATACAATTCCCTTACAAAGGTCAAAATGATATTTGCTTTATCTATACTTTCCTTTATTCCATTAAATAGAGACTTGTCTCCAGATGTTTCAAAAGCCTCAAAACCTAGACTGATCGCATTTAATGGGGTAATCATATCATGACAGATGCGAGCTATTAATGCATTTTCTGATTTTAGCATTCCACTTTCCGTTCATAAAACATGATATTGTATAGTAGCAATTTCACAAAAAATTAAAAAGTATGAAATTTATATAAACATATTACTGCCAATTTGGAATCACCGTATCAAAAATAAAAGATAGTTTTGTCAGCAGATTCAGCCTGTTTTGTTTTATTTGTTCGTTATCTGTATTAACTAAAACCTTATCGAAAAAATCAAACAGAAATTTTTCTATTTTCGTACAGGCATACAATTGCTCGTTGAATTTTTCAACAAATTTTTCTTCCTTTTTTTCTATTTCTCTCAAATCTTTCTCTAATTCCTCGACCTTTTCTTCAAGAGAGACTTCTTCCCTTTCAACAAATAGTTTTTTATTCACATAGGTATTCTTGTTCAATAGAACGATGTTTTTTATGCGCTTGTGCATTGACAATAATCTCTCTCCCGAGCTGTTTTGTAAGAAATTATTTAGCGCTTCTGATTTTTGAAAAATGACCAGAAGGTCATCTTGATCATTTACCACAGCACCTGCGACGTCGCTTCGTATTCCCGATTCCTTTAGAATAATTTTCAAACGATCTAAAATAAAGCCATAGACTGTTTTTATTGTATTGGAATTAAAACTGTCAGTTTTCGGCAATTGATTAAATGTTTTTTGAAGGATTTTTTTCAAGTCGATGCGAATGTTAAAATTCTTTATTATTTTTAAAATACCAATTGCGGCGCGTCTCATGGCAAATGGATCTTTTGAGCCGGTCGGCTCCTTTCCTATGGCGAATAAACCTATCATGAGTTCAATTTTATCTGCTAATGAAAGCAATGCGCTGAGATAGTTTGTGATCTCATCTATCGGTCGATACTGATCGCGAATAGCCTCGCATATTTCAGAAGTTTCTCCCTGAATCTTCGCGTAGTGTGCTCCCATAATTCCTTGAAGTTCAGGAAATTCACAAACCATACTACTTGCAAGATCGCACTTCGCAAGAATTGCTGCTCTTTTTAAAAACTGTCCCACTTTATTCCCACTGAATTTTTCCAACTCTTCGTCCATATAATCGCACACACTAACCATACGATTAACTCGATCGAAAACAGTCCCTAACCTGTCATTGAAAGCGATTTTTTTCAATTCCTCCAGACGAGATTCCAGAGATTTATCTAGATCAGATTTGAAAAAGAAAAGAGCATCTGCAAGACGAGCATTTAGCACTTTTTCATTTCCAGCAATAATGGTCTTTCCGCCGTCTTCAGCGATATTATTGGCTACAAACACAAAGTACGGTGCTAATTTCTCATTAATTCTTGTTGAAAAATACCGCTGATGAATCCGTAGTGGAGTAGTTATTGCTTCTTCTGGAAGATCCATAAATTCCTTCGGAATTTTTCCTAATAAAACTACTGGATATTCCACCAACCCGATAACTTCGTCCAGTAATCTTTCATCAATATCAATGGAAATATTATAGCTTGATTCAAGTTTTCTAAATTCACTTAGTATAATTCGTTTCCTTTCATTGGAATCTACAATTACAAAAGAATTTCTCATTTTTTCCAAATACTCATCTACATCGTTTACTGTCATCTTTGCAGGAGCAAGGAATCGATGCCCGAAAATGTAATTGTTGGACTTTAAGTCTATCCCTTCAAACTTTACATCTAGCGGATTTCCGTTTAAAACCGCCATAATGTTTCGTAGCGGCCTCACAAAGTGAAATTGATAATTTCCCCAGCGCATGGATTTTTTCCATTGGATTTTTTCGATGGCATTTTTTATCGCCTCACTCAAAACCTCAGAAGTATCTCTAGATTCATGTTTGATAGTTATAAACACAAAGGTTTTTTTATCCACTTCTTTGTAGATGCAATCCTTGATTGACACATTATTGGCCTTCGTAAACTTTTCTATTATTTCGGAAGAAGCGGTAGCTTGAGGTCCTTTTTTCTCTTCGATAAATTCTTCCGTTCGAGGATTCAACTTCGCCGAAAAAACCATTCTCCTTGGAGAAATATATGAACGAACCTCCTCATACATAACTCGCAACTTTTCCAATTCGGCCGTTATCAGTTTTTCAAATTCATGGATTGCTGTAGTCTGCATTCCCGATGGAATTTCCTCAACCATTAGTTCCAATAGGAAATTATTCATAATTCCTCATCTGAGCTTCGCAGCACATTTTAGCTAAAATGCGCACCCTTGCTATTCTATCGGCCCTTTCAGCAACACTTAAAAACCCACGAGCATCCATCAAATTAAACAGATGGCTTGCCTTGATGCATTGATCGTATGCTGGCAGGGCTAATCCGTTTTGCGCCAAATTTTTGCATTCCTCTTCCGCATCGATAAAATGTTGTTTAAGCTTTTCAATATTTGCAAATTCAAAGGAATATTTTGAAAATTCAATTTCCTGCTGCAAAAATATATCCCCGTAAGAAATTTTTTCCTCACCTTTCTTACCATTCCAATTTAGATCATATACGTTATCCACAGATTGTAAAAACATTGCCAGCCGTTCCAGTCCGTATGTCAATTCCACAGTCACCGGAGCACATAAAATTCCACCAACCTGTTGAAAATAGGTAAATTGCGTGATTTCCATGCCATCGCACCAAACTTCCCATCCAAGACCCGCTGCTCCTAAAGTCGGACTCTCCCAATCATCCTCTACAAATCTAATGTCGTGCAATTTACAATTAATTCCAACAACTGCAAGGCTCTGGAGATAAATATCCTGAATATTGTCCGGAGATGGTTTTACAACCACTTGGAATTGATGATGTTTCTGAACACGATTGGGATTTTCACCGTATCTACCGTCTGCTGGACGACGAGACGGTTGCACATAAGCAGCCCTCCAACTGCTTTTACCAAGGGCTCTAAGAAAAGTATGCGGACTAAAAGTGCCCGCTCCCATTTCCATATCGTGAGGTTGAAGAATTGCGCAACCATAATTCCCCCAATATTCCTGGAGTGAAAAAATTATATTTTGAAAGCTTTTCATAAAAACCACAAACCTTATGGCTAAAAATTAGCATAAAGCCAAAGATTTGCAACGTTTTTAATTTTTTCTATTTTATTTTGATATAATCGCTTTTAAAAAGCCATTATGATCTTTTTTAATCTCTTTAAGCTCGAGAGATTGCTCTGGCGGTGCAATTGCGTTCAACGGAACAACTGTTTTATTACCTTTTGAATCTTGGAAAATTACTTTATATGCAATAGAAGTTCTCGCTTCTTCAGGGCAATGAATCAGCTTTACTTCTTCTTGATTTCCCGGAGCAATATAAATATCCTGTCCCTTGTTGATACAAAAATCTTCATCTGCATTGTCATTACTAATGTCAGTCTTTGATCCTCTAAGGATAGTTACCTTCAGCTGCGTTTTTTCTCCGCCATTATTTGTTACTTTAAAGACGATTGGATCAATAGAACTCGATAAGAAATTATTACTACTAGCAACGACATCGATACGGGCACTTGAATCATAATTCAAACAAATGATTGCCAACACACCTAATATCTTTTTCATACTCTCTTCTCCATATAATTATCATAGCATATATGTAGGGAAAAGTTAACCCTCTGACAACATTTTTTTTGTAATTATGAAAAGATCATCATTCAATCACCACAAAATGAGAGGTTTGTTTCCGCTATGTGGCATTAATCAGATTGAATCTGCATCTGAAGGATTGCTATTCTACTGGCAATTGCTTGTTTTCCGACGCTACTACCAATATACGATGAAGCTCGGAGATCGTATTTATAACTGAAGCGCCGCTTTTCATATTAATTTCCAACAATTCTTGAAAGTTTTTTCTGCCAATTTCAGCGGCTATTTTTATCAAGGTGGAAACTGGGCTTTGCGGTTGCTCTTTCTCTAGAAAATCGGCAATTTCTTGCATGGCCGCATATGCTTGTTCGAGAGTAACTTCGCTCCGTTGGAGGTTTTCTGGTTTTGAATTAAGATCCTTTTCTATACTATCCTGAATATTCACTGCAGAACGTTCAGACATTTGAGATCGATTGTCGACTATATTTTTCAAAGTTATGCGTTTTATATCTTCTAAACAACTAAAAATTTCTCGAAAACTAGGAGATTCATCCTTACATTTTTCTACGATAAAACTATCCAGCTTTTTTAAATTTTCTATTGATAATTCCACATCTGCTGCTAGAGTTTCGAAAAACCCAGTTGAAGTTGCCAGAACGCTTTTCTTAAGCTGTTTTAAAGATAACCCGCTGCTATTTTTTATCCGCAAGTTATGACGAGCCGTCATCCAATCCGATAGAGTATAATTCTCAGATATACTATCCATAGATTCCACAATTGGAATCAACACTATTTTTTCTTGAATTTTTTCTGCAAAAAAATAAAAAGGCGACAGTCTCGCAGTAAAGTTGCTATTTTCCTTATCAATTGCTGGATAAATTTCGTCCCAAAAATTCTCACACAGAGCCAATACTAGTAAAATTCCCTGATTTAATCCGCGAAATTTCTCAACGACAGTTAATGATTCCAAAAGCCACATGGCAATTTGTAGATCTTTGGTCTTTGTCTTTAGCATATTCGAGCAAATACGACAGACCTCCTGCCAGTCCGCCTTTTTGGGCTCTGTCTGCCAAATCCCCTGTGATAATCTTGAATCGTCCTCGCGCCGAAATTCCTTTATTTGATCGTAAACAAAATCATATTTTAGATCTTCCCCGCATTTATTATTTTCGGAAATTGGCGCTAGGAATTCATCAATATTTATCATTGCCCTGACCCTGTACTTTGAACTTGCCCATCGAATGAAACGTTAACGTCCATTCCGGTTGAACTAACTGGAGATATATCCGCCGTATTTTGAACATTATTATGGAGATCGGGACAAAGTTCTGGAAATATTGGCCACTCCAGAGGCGATGTCTTATCTCCATCTTTTTTCATAGGAGTGATTTTTACAATCATTTTTGAAGCCAAAGCCACATCTCCTTTGGAAGCATCGACAATTGGAACATTAAACTGCAGTAAAACGCCATTCGGAGATTCCGATTCTTTGTTGGTTTTATTTTCCTCGATTAATCTAAACAGTGCCCATTTCCCAGCATAGGCAAACGTTGCTGTCCTTCCCTGAATTAATAAATTTCCACTTGCACTTTTTTCGTTAGGTTTTTCATCTGATGAGCTAACCCAGTTAAAAACTACATTTACGCTGTTGTTATTAAAAAACACACCGTTAGAATTATCAGCTACTTTAGAATTATCTATGAGAATCTCTCTATCCACAATCGACGAAGTCAACGCTTCAAGATCCGGAGAAGGGCGCATCTGAATATTGAAAGTAACTAAGGCGCTGTTTGCATCCGATGTTTTTGAATGAGCTATCCAGGTCTTCAAAAATGGAATTATCCGGTTACTCATTAGTTTTAAAAATTCAATTGCTTTTTCATTTATTTGCTTTTTGTCTTTATTGCGCTCAAGAACATCGGTTATATTTTTTGAATTCTGCTCGTATAGATTTACGTAGTTTTCTATGTCCTTCAGAGAAGCATCCTGATCCGATATGCCGAATGGGAATTTGTGAGCAAGATTATTATTGAAAAATTCGTGTATTTTATTGTAAAAATCAGCCGCTTTTTCATATTGAATTATTTCTGTCCGTGACAGCAGCGATTTTGCAACATTAGAACGCTTTGATAAAAAGTAATCTCCTCCGGATTCGGAGAGCGTTTTAATTTCTCCTTGTTCATCGAATGATCCGGAAGAAACCTTTGATAGGCTATCTGAAATGAAACTCTCAAGAGCGGCTATGGAATTTCCTGGCTTTTTATTTTCGTAGTCGTCTACACTGACGATTATTTCCTTCCATTTGCTCAAAATCCCCTGATTTTTGACTTTATCAATCAAATGCGGCATGGATAAAAGATCTACAATCGGAGAAGCGATATCCTTTGCAAGAAAACGAATTCTCTCAAATTGCGCTGTAAGATACTGTTTCATTTCACTATGATCACTAATGCCCGAAGATTTTTGACTTTTGTCGCCGTTCCAGTTATCAAGCGCCGCATGCCCAGCCGAATAGGGTGTTTCCTGGTTAAACAAAGCATCGACTCTTTCAAGCAATGCTGAATAGTGAGATGCTACCATCGCTGAAAAACCAAAATCTTTAAGGCTATCTTCCTCCTGCATTTCATCCAAGATTTTAGCAATTTTAGGAATGGCAAAAGATGCATTTCTAATGTTAAGCGCCTGGCGTTTATAGGCGTCTTCCAACAAATCCTTTGAGTGGCCCAGAGGCATATCGTCGAAAATCTGAGCACTCCCCAAAATAGATTCCACTATTGAATAAAAACATTTTCTCGCAATCATTTTATAAAGCTCAAAATGCTGTGCGCGCATATCTTTGGGCATGTTTTCCGTAAATTCATAGTATTTATCGATTAAACCCGATAATTCTTTTAGGCGCTTGATATCCCAAATTAACATCTTGTCTTCGAGAATTGTTGTATTTAACTTTCCATTGGCTGTGGTACAAATAAACGGCTGGTCCAATAATGCCCGAATTTCCTTTTGGAAATTGTCAAATCCCGTTGATACTGCGCGAATATCACTGGATAGTAATTCTCCGGTTAAATCCGTCTTGTATACAAGCAAACGAGACTTAAACTTATGAAACTCGAGTTCTCCGATTTTTAACAGATCCTTTATGCAATCTTTATTAATGGCATTAGACACTCCAAGTCTATTCATCAACTCAACGTACTCTGAACATGGTATGAAATGCTCTTTGGATATCCAGGAGAAATTTTTATTTTTTAAAATATCGGAAATTAATACCGCTTTATTATATACTCTAGCTAAATCTTTAGCGGAATAACTGGAAGATGCGTTTTGGGAAGCATCTATAATTTTTTCTACATCCATGGATAAATTCTGCAGTATTTTTTCAACCGTGACGTCCAAAACGTCCCGTAAAAATGCCATAAATACAGCTCTTAAGCTGGCTTCTATTTTGCTTCTAAATAAAGTAATGTCAAACTTAGGTGGAATCAGCTTTTTATTAGGAATTCGCCCTTTTATTTCATCAGCGATGCCAAAATTTTCTTTAAAAAGAATGGTCGTTAAATCGGCTACGCTTTTTCTATCTTCTAGTTGGCGTACAGAGTTATATTCCGCACTAACTTTTTCTATATTACTGATTTGCTCAGTGAATTCACGTAATTTCTTAAAACTTGCAAACGAATTGACATCAAACAGATCCTTTTTTCTCTCCAAAGACAGAGAATCCTCCGCGGCTTTCTGCAGGATACTTTTTGTATCTAGGTTAATGTCTATGTACATTGCTCGAATGACCACGGAATCAAAAACTAAACCTATTGTTTCGATTATTTCCTTATGTAAATTTGAAAACCACGATTGAGGAACGAATACAGAAGTAATGTCCGATCTTTTTACGGAAGGTAAGTTTTTTAACAAAGTAGCCGTTTGTTTATTTATTAGGATTTTATCCTCTTCTATCTTTAGATTTGCTTCCAAATACTTTATTTTTGTCATGGTGGTTTTCACTGACGCCATGGATAGATAGTATTCGTGTATTTTCTCTCTAATGAGGTTGTTTCCCCAGAACCACCCTAGCGCAATGACTGCAGATCCCGTAGCCATAATTATTTTATTACGCTGCTCGACTTTGCTCATGTCCACCGCATCGACCCGAATTGGATAGGCGATATTGTATTCTTTAAAAATCTTTTCCTTGAACAAATCCTGAGCAAAATACAGATCATTATTACAGGAATAGTTAAAAACAGAGTTCGTATTGGGGCTGAGTGCTACTGGACTCATGATATCGCTAGAAGACAGATCCACCTGTTTTTGTTTGCCGACAAAATAAACCCCTCGTAACAGCAGTCCATCTTCTGGATTGTGAGAATGAAACATGGAGTGTAGATACTTAGTTAAGTTAGATTTGATCTTGCTTATATTGTATTCAAACAAAACCGCCTTCTCGAGATCAGCAGATACTTGCTTCTCCCTCGAAAAATGCAGTACTCCTTTTCTTATTCCATCGTTTACCGTTTGAAAAATTTCTTCAATCCATCCAACCGAAAGTGCGCTATTAATCGAATACGGACAGGACCATCCGAAAATCTGCTGTTTTACATTATTATTTAAGAGATGCGCGAACTCAGCAAATCCTGGAATCAAATCCATTTTTGTCACCACTAGATATATGGGCATATGAAAATTGATATCCTTCTGAAATTTAAAAATTTTTCCAAAAATTTCCCGAGAATGCTTCTCGATATCCATTGTTTCAGACAACAACATATCCGCCGGTAGTGTAACGATGATTCCATCCAAAGGACGACGAGGTTTAATAAAAACAAATAATTCACTGATAAACGACCAAAATGTATCATCATCCTCCGATAAATCAATTCTTGGTAATTCAAAAATTGCGCCATTTTTAAATAACTTCCACATGGAATCCATGGACGATCCATCCGCTGTAAGATGCTCGAAATTCAAACTTTTTAGCAAAGTGGATTTTCCACTTCCATCTGGTCCAACTATCATCAAACAAGGAAGTTTGTATCTCCAATTAATGTCATAGGTACTGTTTTTCATGACCTCCAAAACTTTAAAAAAGATCTTGGTTATCGCTCCCGCATTTAGAATTCCGAGCAGAGATAAAATTTCTCCCATTCTTCCAGAAATAATAGGCAAATCCTCGTGGCGAACTTTTTCAGTAACCGGGTCGCTTTTCTTATCGTTTTTTTGGTCATCTTTATCCGCCGCAGAATTTTGTTTGGAATTTATATAGGCGACGCATATCATAAAAAAAATTATGATCAAAATAAGCGCAATTGCTATTAGCCCGAATGAAATGATGGAAATCAGCTCCTTGGGGATATAGGATATCTTCTCTGCCAACAGCTCCTTGATACCCATTTTTACTCCTGCAAAGCAATATTTGATATGTCGGCCAATAGTTGTCTAATATCTCTAGTTTCAAATATCCAAACAACTGAACCGATAACTAAAAACATAAAAATAAAAAAAGCGCATATATAGTTGATTATGGCTGTGTCCGGCAAGAGTTTCCGATGAATCGTTGGAATTGTATAGGTGTATTCCTTCTGAAACAAACGATGTCCCACCAAAAATATGGATTTATCATTTTTCTCTATAAACTCGAAGAGTTTATTTCTATAAGCATCGATGTCCGCCTGTTCATTATCTGACCCACGATATTTGCCTTTAAATCCCAGAGATAAAACTCTTAAGTAAATTCCCGCTATCTCAACGGCAATGTTTTGTTTATCCAACATTAATTTATTAATACGATTAAAAATTTCTTCACCGGCAATTTGTGATTCAAAGTACAGTTGCTCTAGCATATTTTCTTCCCAGTATTTTTTTCCCGCCCATTCCATACTTAAGAATATTTCATCTGCAACGGCAGCCATCACGTAGATTACTTCTTTCATTCCAGGAATAGACGATAACTTACCCTCGTCTTCCAATGATGTTTTTAAAAAAGAGCTTATGGACTTATGCAAATCCTTGTGGTTGATCTCGTTTGGATCTTCTTCTACACTCTTTTTGCTATCAAACACTTTTAAGCAAAAGGCACCGAATATTTCAGCAAGATCAGATGAAGATTCTTTTTTTATGGCGCTAACATTCTGCATACAACACCACCTCTTCTGGCACAGTATTTTGTGACGAATTTAGCAGACATAGTTTTTCCGATGATTTTATGTATGCTGTTTTTGCTTTTACCGCAAGAATAATCATGCCGTTTGGCTGAGTTATATATTCTCCTCTTTCTAAAACTCTGCGTTCTGCTCCAAGAACACGCTTATCCCGAATCATCGGGAGCATAGATTCACTCGCAATTTGCACTCCGTTAATCCAGGCCAGAGCTTCATCATCGGACGAGGAAAATGTTTTTAGGACGCCTATGGCGATTTCATCACCCGTCATCCACTCTTTTTTCATTTGCAACTTGAAAACCGATCCTTCCTTCTCAAAATGAACTATGTCGTATTGCTGTTTTAGATGTTCAAGAATATCTTCTACATATCTCAGTAAATCATTAAACGTTTTAAACAAATCATTGTGATCATAGATTGGCAATTTAGGAATTAATTGTGTCGGATTTATGGAAATAATGTTAGAAACAACCGTCAATAGACATTTGTATATTTCAAACGGTTGAATTCCATTGACGCGAACTAGAGCTTCCAATGGTAATCCAGCCTGAATTAATAAACGCAAACTGGACATTGACTCATCAGTTGCCGTCCGCGAATAATTGTCTTTTCTGTCGGCAAAGTAAGACACCTTGTTTCTAATGATTTGTGCTATGTTTCTACACATTTCCGAAATTTTAGAATGCTCATCAATGCGAATAAAAGGCGGTATAAAATTAGTGCTTACAATTCCACCGTCAACTGATTTTTCCGCTTCAAATATCGGGAAGCTCACATAACGTCCATCGACTTCTTTTTCCATCAATAGTCTTAGTCGGGGTTTTAAAATCGGAATGTTAATGGCGTTATCTCCAGTGTTTTCATCGCATATATTTGTAATTTCTGATGAATAATAGCGCGCCATGTCTCCTGTAAGTTCATTTTCGCCTTTTCTTCTAGTTGGAATGGCTAAATAAATCCTTACCGCCGTACTATTGGTAGTGAAATAATCTGTTAAATTTTTTTCCAAAGGTTGATCATGAACAGCATCAAAATCAAAGTATAGTCCATCTTGAAAAATTCCGCGTGTACTTAATATTCTTATCATTCCAGAAGCAAGCGCAGACGTATCTATTTTTAAATCATATACCCCAAAACCAAAAGTAGAATTTAAAGAGCTGAAAACACTGAATAAATGCTGGATATTATTATTTGTTTGCTGGAAATGATGAGGTAATAGCAACATTCCCTCATGCCACTGAACAAAAGTCTTCATTTTATTCACCACATAACTACACTTACATAAAATAAATTGATAATGGTTAATGAATTATTTACATTCTCCGAGAATATTAATTTTTTGTTTGCCCATGAATTCATCGAATATGAATATAATAACTTTTGGATGTAGGCTAAACGCTTGCGAATCAGATTTAATAAAAGATTTTGCTCTGGAACTGGGAATAATTGATTTTATATTGATAAACACTTGCGCTGTTACGGCGGAGGCCGAAAGAAAGCTCCTTCAAACGATTCGCAAACTATATAATGAAGATCCAAACGTCAAAATTATTCTCACCGGATGCGCATCTGAGCTTAATCCAACTCGCTATATAAAAATGAATGGAGTAGTGGGAATTATCTCTAATAAAACCAAACTTTCTAGATCAGAATATCTTAAATACGCCTCAAGTAAATCAATCTCAGATATCCCTGATCCCAAAAAAGTAAGAGGATTTTTACAAATTCAGAATGGATGTGATCAAAAATGCACCTACTGCGTCGTTCGATTGACGCGCGGAAGTAACATCAGTTTTCCTGAAGATGAGATTGTCGCTCAGGCGCAATCACTACTTAAGAAGGGATATAAAGAAATAGTGCTCACCGGCGTTAATATATCGTCCTATGGACACGACATGAATCCAAAGCGGAATCTCGCCTTCATTGTACGGCATCTTTTGAAAAATGTTCCCTCGCTGACTCGACTGAGGTTATCATCATTAGACCCAGCGGACATCGATAACGATCTTATGGAAGTAATTAAATCGGAAGAGAGACTTCTACCCCATATACATGAAAGCATTCAATCCGGTGATAATATAATTTTAAAACGCATGATGCGCCGCCATAATCGGGAACAACTTATTGAAATAAATGAAAAAATTCTCAGTCTGCGGCCGGATGTTGTGTTCGGTGCAGATATAATTGTTGGATTTCCAACGGAAACAGATGAAATGTTTTTAAATACCCAAAAACTGCTAACGGAAGCAAAATTATCTCTCTTGCATATATTCCAATTTTCACCAAGACCTAGAACTCCTGCCTCTCTAATGCCACCAATTGAAAAAAAAGTCTTACAAAATCGCGCAAAAGAGTTAAAGAAGTTCGCTCATGAGATTTTATTTAAAAAACTATCGGAACAAGTTGGAAAAAACGTAATCGTACTGGCAGAGGATCACGTAAATGCAAAAACCAACTCATTTTTGCGCGTAAAATCCCTGGAAAAACTCGAAACGGGAAGAGAATATCTATTTTATTGTGAATCCGTAGATAAAAACGCTATAATCGGTCGGCCAGTGGAAAAGAAATAATCATATGGGACTTCTAGATAAAATTAAAGACGCCTTTAGAAAGACTTCGGAAAAAATTTCTACCTCCATTGCAGGGAAAAAAATAGATGAAATTTTCATCCAGGAAATCGAAGACGCTCTTATCACGGCCGACGTTGGAGTTGAAACATCAGCGGAATTGGCGAAAAAAATCTCCCATATAAAATTTTCCAGAGAAACCTCCGACGCTGAGGTAAAACAATTCTTAGCCAATGAAATTTGCACGCTCTTAAAACCTTATGAAAGTAATTTTTTCGATGGTAGTTTTGCGCATAATCCCGAAATCATTCTTGTTGTCGGAATAAATGGAAATGGAAAGACGACCACCGTCGCTAAAATTGCTAACATTTTCAAAGCCTCTGGACACAATCCATTGTTAGTGGCTGCTGATACATTTCGAGCTGCCGCGACCGATCAATTAAAATACTGGGCAGAAAGAGTTGATGTAAATATTTGCGTCGGCCCCGAAAAATCTGATGCGGCTGGATTGGTTTATGATGCCATTAAGTTATCCAATACAAGTAACGATGTAATATTGATAGACACAGCGGGCCGCATGCAAAATCGCAGTGATTTATTGGATGAATTGGAAAAAGTAAAACGGGTAATAAAAAAATTAGACGACTCTGCTCCCCATAAAACTATTATGATACTAGATGGTCTGACAGGACAAGCAGCCCATAGTCAAGTGGAAACGTTTTTGAACAAAATAGGAATCGATGGAATAATTGTCACCAAGCTTGATGGAACAGCTAAAGGTGGCGCTTTAATTTCACTAACCAGAAAGTACAAAATTCCAATTTTAGCCATTGGCATCGGAGAAAATCTCGATGATCTGAAGCCATTTAATGCCGAAGAGTATTCCAGAGCAATTCTAGGGATTTAATTTTCCGACGATAATTGCATAATTTTTGTCTTTTATGCCACATGATATTGTAAATTATTATAAGTTAAATATATCACCCAATGGCGAATATTTTTCATAAAAACCATTTAGTGTATTGAAATATAACCTAATATTAATTCATTCTTTTTTTTCGTGAAATTAATCTATTGTAAATTAATTTGCTTTATCTTTAGGGAGTACACTTTATTTTTAGGGAGTACAAAAAATATTTAGGTTGTGATTTTTATCATAACTCAGGCTTGGTTTTAAGGGTATAAAAATGGTTGAAAGTACACAGCATATATTGGATAGGGTTCGTTCTCCGCGCGTTCAAATTACCTATGATGTGGAAATAGGTAATGCCATAATCATGAAGGAATTGCCATTTGTTATCGGAGTTATGGCTGATTTGTCGGGTATGCCCGTGGATCCGTTGCCTCCGATTAAACTTAGAAAACTAGTGGAAATTGACCGGGATAATCTTCCAGATTTCATGGTATCCACTAATCCAAGGCTCGCGCTGCAAGTAAAAGACGTTATCGGAGACGGTTCAGAGGATATGAATGTTGAATTGTTTTTCAAACACATAGATGATTTTAATCCAATTAACATCGCCCAACAGGTGCCCAAGTTAAATAAAATTTATTCTTCCAGAGTAAAATTGAATGATCTTGTAGTAAAATTAGAGGGAAATGATCCTCTACAAGAATGTATAAAAGAAATCGCTGAGGATATTAAGCTTCGGGCCACATTGAAATCGCAAATTGACACGGTACTTAAGGCTAACAAGCAATCTGTCACCGCTGATTTCGCGACAACCACTCCCGCAGCTGAAGAAGAACCTACTATTGCTAATAAAAATAGCAAAGCTCGCAGTGGAGTCCCTACTGACAACGACAAAGGGGCAGAAACTGAAAGAGATATTTTGAGAGAGATATTTGTTGAAGGAAAACTTGCAAGAGACCCTTCGGCCGAGGTTTATGCCTGCAACATACTATTGGAGTTACTTTCTAGAATTGAAGAAGCAAAAATAACAAACATCAAAAACCCTTTGGTTTTCGTTGAAAAAATTATAGCCGATATCGATGTATTGTTAAGCGCTCAAATTGATGAAATCCTGCACAATCAGGCTTTTCAAGAACTTGAAGGCACCTGGAGAGCTTTACATTATTTAATAATGAATACTGAAACGAGCACTCAATTAAAAATAAGAGTAGTGAACGTATCCAAAAAGGATCTGTTAGATGATCTGGAAAATGCCATAGAATTTGACCAGAGTCAGCTATTTAAAAAGATATATGAGGAAGAGTACGGTACATTCGGAGGGCATCCTTATTCATGCTTAATAGGAGGATACGAATTTACTCGCCATCCACAGGACATATTGCTGCTGGAGAAAATTTCCAATATTGCAGCCGCTGCTCATGCTCCATTTATCGCAGCTGCTCATCCTAGAATATTTGATATGGAGAGTTTTTCACATCTCGCTGGTCCTAGAGATATGTCAAAAATCTTTGAAAGCACAGAAATGGTAAAATGGAGATCTTTTCGAGATAGCGAAGATTCCAGATACGTCGCACTCGTTTTGCCTAGAGTATTAATGAGACTTCCATACGGGCCTGATACATTACCAGTGGATGGTATGAATTATGTGGAATCCATAGATGGAACAGATAATTCCAAGTTTTGCTGGGGCAACGCAGCGTTTGTTCTTGCGCAAAAAATAGGATATGCAGTTTCGCTGCACAAGTGGCCTGCCGCCATTCGTGGAGTAGAAGGAGGCGGACTCGTAGAAGATCTTCCCGCCTATACATTTAAGACAACAGATGGTGATATTGCATTAAAGTGTCCTACGGAAATAGCAATTACTGATCGTCGCGAAAAAGAATTATCGGATATGGGATTCTTAGCTATTTGTCACAGTAAAGGCACGGATTTTGCAGCATTTTTTGGAAGTCAAACCACTCAAAAACCAAAGGTTTACAATACTGATGACGCTAATGCTAACGCCTCTTTAAGCGCAAGATTACCTTATCTATTGGCAGCTTCCAGATTTGCACATTATATAAAGTCAATAATGAGAGACAAAATTGGTTCATTTATGAGCAAGGATAACGTCTCCAATTACTTAAATAATTGGATTGCCAATTATGTTTTGTTAAACGATGCAGCCAATCAGGAACTTAAAGCAAGGTTTCCTCTGCGAGAAGCAAGAGTTGATGTATTTGATGTTCCTGGTAAACCAGGATCATATAAGGCAACTATATTTTTGAGGCCACACTTCCAGTTAGAAGAGCTGACGGCTTCGATAAGGCTGGTGGCAACTTTGCCTCCACCAGCTAAATAACAGGTGTTTTTGTAATGGCATGTACATTGTTGAGTTTATAAACGTTATGTAGTTTTGTGGGAGGTATTGAATGGCATCGAACAATATTGATAAGGGGTTAGACTTTATGAATGGATATGCTATGCTTAAAAGAAGCCGTGATGACAGTTTAAACGCCACTACCAGCGGATCCAAAACTCCGCAGTATGTAATACAGTGTCCAGGTACGGATATTTTTACCAGTGATCTTGGAAAGATTAGTGGGAAAGATGCTTCTTCGGATACAGCTCCATGTTTATGGATAGAGACAGGAGCTGCAAGATTGGCAACCTACGATTCTTCAGGACAGTTATCCGGAGATGGAAAAGTTGTTTCCTGCGACCCGATAGTATTAATGAAATATGGCGATTGGGCGCCGTCGATTCAACAACTTATGATCGAAGGAAAAAAGATCGATCAGATTATCATCAAGAGAGTAGTCAGCATAAGACAAACTCTTGAAGTTATCCAGGAGATAGACTATTCAACTTGTTTAATAAAAACTTATAAACAAGAAGGAGGTACCATTATGTTTTCATTTAATTATGTCGAAGTCACAGATCTAAGTAGAGTATTCGGCCATGAAGGAGATCTACTCGGGCAACGGGGAATGAAATTTAATTCTTCTAACCTGAAAATTGAGTCTATAAGCAGCTAAATTAACAAAAGTGCCGCTTACCTTATCTCTTCCTCCATATCTATATGATCTTCAATCATAATCTATTGCTCAATATCTCTGGATTAATTATAGGGGGACAGAACATTGTTGCATTCTCCGTCTTCTGATACTTGTTCTATACTTAATTGCGCGATCCTATTATCTTTGTACCCTCCACAAGAAGATACTTGCGTCAACGAATACTGGTCCAAAGACTGTGTTTATGGCTATTTTTTTCTAAAATTTCAGATGGCGCGCCCTGAGGGATTCGAACCCACGACCTACGGCTTAGAAGGCCGAAGAGATAAGCTTACAGCCCCATACTATCATCTACAGATTTACCATTAATCAACTCAAATTTCAGGGCGTTGTGCTATAGCAAAATACAATCATCTACTCCCCAATATAGTAGCTTCTCAAAAAAAAGTTGTAAAGGGGTTGTAAAAAAATAATTGATTTTTCATGGCGAAACACTATATGTTAACCATGAAACAAGGAAGATAAAACATATGACGATAACATGGATAAAGGTTAAAAACGTAAAGGGGCTAAGATACTACGAGCACTCTACTCGTATTTACAAAAAACGGAAAGATCGGAATTTTTCACTAACTTATAAAATAGGCGGACAAACAAAAACTGAGTCTCTGGGATGGGAATCCGACGGCTGGACAATAGAAAAAGCTTCAGTAATAATGAATGAGCTAAAGCAAAACCAAAAAACAGGACAAGGCCCGCGCACTCTTGCGGAAAAACGCGAGGCGGCTAAAAAGCAAGAAAAACTCGAAAAACAAGAACATCAAAAAAGCGCCCTTTTTAGGGACGTTTTCCGCCAATATATAGGGCGCGTAAAAAAAGACGAATCGGAGAAGTCATACACCCGTAAACTCGGATTATTTCAAAAATGGATCGAGCCGATTTTTCAAGATATAGAACTTGAGGCAATTAAACCGACTCTGGTGGAGAGCGTAAAAGATAACATGGTCTCCAACGGACAGTCGGAGCGATCCATACAGTATGCATTATCAACAATAACTCTGACTTTCAAGTACGCAAAATCCATTGAACTAACGGAATGCGAGAGCCCTGCAGCAAAAATTAAAACGCCGAAGAAAGACAACAAACGAGAGCGTTTTCTAACCAAGAAAGAAGCGGACCTTCTGCTGGACGAATTGAAAAAAACAAGCGAACAGTTATATGACATCTCCCTGCTGTCTTTGTACTGCGGATTACGCGCCGGAGAAATATTTAAGCTGGAATGGCAGGACGCGAATTTCGACAGCAACAGGCTGTTCATAAAAGACAGGAAAAACGGAGGCAACGCATCGCTTCCGATGCATGATAAAGTGAGAGAGATGCTTTTGCGACGGCAGGAGACGGACAATACCGGATATGTGTTCAAATCAACCAAAGGCACAAAAATAACCGAAATTTCCAATGCATTCACCAGAGCCGTGGAAAGACTCGGCTTCAACAAAAATATAAGTGATCCGCGGCAAAAGGCTGTATTCCACACATTACGACATACATATGCAAGCTGGCTTGTAATGAGCGATATTGATCTGTATACGGTACAACGCCTTATGGGGCACAAAGACATAACCATGACCCAGCGATATGCACACCTGGCTCCAGAGCATCTGGATAAAGCGGTTAGTGTACTGAGGTAAAATCCTACTTCTGCAAATCACGAACAATAGACAGCGGGAGGCCTGTAATTTCAGCAATATCATTATGCGATATTCCCCTGGACAACAGCCTGACGGCAGTCTCTTTCCTGCCTTTCTCCTCACCGATGGCGACGCCCTCAGCTTTAGCTTCTTCTCTTGCAACAGTGATTTCACTGTTATGATCATTAATAGTTTTCTGCCGTAGGTCGGCCAGGGCACGCGTTTCAGGGTCGGCGCTGATGTATTTTAGCGTTTCCATCGCGTCGTTCATTTCTGGCACATTTAAGAACTCTTTGTCCAGGAAAACCGGGTTCTGCAGAAACGAGAGCCATCCTGCCAAAAGATCGCGGCTGTCGGCATTTTGCGGATTGAACTTCGGTAATTCTATGAAAAAAATCCGTGCGCTGTCGGTCATGATTTGGTACGGATCCGGATCGCTCGGCTGAAACGTCATATAGGCCTCGCTGATGGCGTTTTTGCGTTCGGTCACATTCTCTCCTAGAATCCAAATGCCGATGACATGCGGCCCCTTGTAAGATTCGTTTGTTTTTACAATGTGCGGCATCATGTTAGCCAAATAATGAACCGCTCGCTGAGGAATCTCGCCAGTGTTTTTCACCTGTATCTCTATGTCAAATTTCGTGCCGTTATCGGACGTAGCTTTGATGTCCAAGCGACTGGCCTTGTCTTCCTCAAGAATTTTTGCGATATCGGTGTTATCGAGGTGCAAATCCTTTATGTGCGGATTATCCTTGAGCAAAGAGTTCAAGAACGAAATCAGAACAGGCTTTTTGCCCTCTCGACCAAAAATATTTTTAAAAACAAAATCCTGTTTCGGATCCAATAGACCAATAACTACTGATTCTTCGGACATCTCGTTACTCTTCTAAATATTATGTTATTGTAGCACATTCCGTGAAAAATGACTATGTTTTTCTAAATTCGTTATTTTGCTGAAATTGTAGCATTTTTATTCGCGGATCTTCATTATATTCGTCAAAAAGAGGTAAAAAAGCATTATATTACTCATCTTCAGGCTTACTTAAGGCTTCTGGAGATAAAGCCATTATTTTATGATGTTTATTTAGTTGTTCTTTCCAGTGCTCGAACGTTAATCTCAGTCTAAATTTATATAATCCATTTACTGCACTAACATACCTTTTGAAATTAGATGGGGCATAACTGTCAATTTCACCACAAATAAATCTCAACTTTTCCAACTTTCCTTTATAAAACTCATCTGCCAGTGAAGTTTTTATATCTTCTGGAAGAGATTGATATGCCGCATATACTGGAGAAAATTCAAGCATTTCTATAAAAGTTTTCTCGAGCGCATCAGCCTCAACTTTTCGAATAGCTCCTGCCCCTCCTGTGGAAGCAAAAATCAAATACGGATCATGTGGAGGGTTTTTAAAAGCAGAAGATGCCCAATTAAAATTCGATATGCAAAATATCGCAAAAAAAGCATTTCTTTGCACTGTTTCCCTAGTTTTCTTCTTAATTTTAGAATGTTCAAATTCATATCTCGCTTTGGCATATTCCCAAAAACCATCCTTGTTTGGGATTGTTATTTTATCTTTGCAATTTTGGAGACGTTTGGGAGATAACTTCTTATTATCAAATACTTCATCTTTCAAATATACCTCAATTCTATCCAAACAAATTTTATACGATTCGTTAAAGTCATTACTTGCTGATAAGAGAAACTGTTGGTATTCTCGAAACTTGCTATCAGTTAAAACTGAACTTATCGGAGTAATGTTGAAAAACGTTTCTATCAACCTGCCTGGATCATGTTTTAATTTGTACAATTCCGTATAAGATAGAATGATGGCTTGTACTGCTCTGAGCCTTTCACTTGTAAGCATAATTGACGCAGTTTCCAATGATTGTTTATAGAATCTTCCCTTAAGGATTAGTTGATTTTTGCTGTCATTTTTTATGATTTTCAAAATATTTGTTGCGAAATCACAAATATCACTATCAGATGCATTTTCTAGTATTAAGTCGGATATTATGCCAACGAAATCGCTAGTATCATCACTTATTTTTAAATAAGCTCTTCCTTCTTGTGCATTCCCATTGTCAAAGGCAAGATGTGATAGGAGATAATTCAATTTTTGTTCACTATTTATTCCTGAAATCGCGCGAGATTTAAATTCGTGCCGCTGCTCTAGGTTCTCTTGCAAGAAAAAATCAAAGTTCAAATTTATCTCTAGTGGCCTTCTATACTTGTTTCCAGCACGCTTAATTTCCGCAATTTTTTTTCTTCCAGCTGCGCTACAATCAACAGTAACAGAATCCATATTGTATGGGACTTGCTGCGAGTAGTCCTGCTGTAATTGTTCGCTAAAAAACCTTTTTGCTTTATCTCGATTAGGGTTCTCAGGAATCATTCCTTCAACGAATGCGAAACACACAGATCCAATTAATACGGCGACTTTTTTCATGTTTTTATCTCCAACAATATACAACCATGATGACATAAGATTGATTCACGATCTACTACTTTGGGTATATGCGCAGCTTTGTTTACAAAGACATGGATTGGGTACTTTTAACCCATATTAATTCAGCTGTAATATGCGACCTTTTGATTTAAGCTATCGACGGACGGAGAATAGTTGCCGCTATGCCTGGCCTACGCCACTTCCAATAAAGTTGCGTAATATTATTACAGCTGCGTGCATAAAGTTTATGTAGCTACCCAGGAAGAGTTAAACCCTCGCCTTGTATACACGACTCACGTTGAAAAAGCTTCTAAAGGGGGATTTTATGTTCCAATCGTTCAAAAACAGTTTTAGACTCATTTCTTTATTTTTCAAATAGATAAATTTTATATGACGTAACATATTGTTTAAATTGCACAACTTTTTAAAAAATCAAAAAATTTTTATTTTTTGTACTTGTTTTTTAGCCAAGGAGTCGCTATATAACATTTCAAGAATTACTTTATGAAAAGAGTTCTTCGTTTTTGTGACGAATCCCGTAGTTTTTGTTGAAGCGAGCAATTTCGCGTGTCATACGAGGACCCGAGCGCGTATGCGAACAGAGTTGTTTACGCTTTTTGTTTGGAAAAATAGTAAAGAAAAAGGAGAATATTATGAAGAAACTATTTTTAGCAACTGTAGCGCTGGCATATTTTAATATTGCTAGCTCATTTAAAAAGATAATATCGGCGATAGTTTCGGCATCGATGTTGCTGACAAATGTAGCAGTTGCATTTCCTTTCAACGTTAATGATAGACATACAGAAGCAACTCACAAAGTCACGATTCTGTCTGATCCAAGCGCAGCTACTTCTTCATCTGAAATAGCACATCGATTGGACTTGTCCGTCGCCGCTGACCACTATGAGGATATTGTCGGCCTTGGAAGAATCGGAGTGAACGCCAACGGATCCATCGTTTTGGGGCAGGATTTTGTCGGCGCCCCATCGAGCATAATTCAATTTACAACAGATCGCGACGTATTCATCTACGACCTGCAGTGCGCCGGCTTATTCGTTACGGCTCCCAATATTTTCATCGGATCCCACGACACAAACATAGGAGAATTTCGCGCAAAATTAACAAACCAGGCAACTGGAATTGTGAGCATTTTGTCCGGCGCGGATTTCTCCACCAATTGGATGAGTATTTGCGGTACGTTCAGGAACAGAGGCACCATAAATTTACTCGGAGAATCGCATTTTTTTCTAAATCAGCGCAAATTGATAAACGAAGGCAGAATCCGCGGCGAAAATTACGCCATCCACAACGTTCTTTCCTGTTTAAACGACAAACGCGGATCCTTCAAAGGCACTCAAATCGCCTTGCAAGTTGGTTCATTCATAAACGAAGGCGAAATAGGAGAAAACTCCAGTGTTTTGGATCTCGAAATTCGCGGATTTCTGGTCAACAGAAGTCTAATATTCGGCGCAAGAGGAGATTTTTCGCTTCTGCCGTCTAAAGTATTCCGAAACGATGGCTTCTTGAGAATTGGTCAGGCAAATTTCACCTTCGGGCAGAACGCGCTTTACGCCAACTCCGGCATTATGACTGGCACATTTACCGGACTGGAAGGCCGAGAATACGTTGCGCCGGAACATCCAACACCAGCAGATTTAGCAAAACATCCGAGTCAATGGGATAGAAAAAACGGCCAAGATGTTGGACAGGCGCTGAAACTGGCTTCAGCTCAAATTCCAGATAAAATATCATCTCTGAGACCAAATCCTGTACGTATCGAAGCCGGACAGATCATCCATGAAGTCGTTCCGGAAGTGCACACAAGGAGTTATGATCGGTCGTTCAGTGTTTCTTTGGGAGATGTGTTTGCCGTCGAAGGAGCTATTGTGACTTTATCTAAAAAATAAAAGCTGATATTTCTAGAGAAAGTTTAATTAGCGGAGCATTTCCGGAAGAAGCTACCGAACGCATAGAAATCCTCGGAGAATACGCTGAAGAAAGATGTATCGAAGAAATGCGAGATGGAGCAACTCAAGAAGAAGGCACCGCAAAAGTGGGGAAAGACCTTCCGATTGCCAAAGAAATGGTGAAACTGGAGCAAGAAATCAAAAAAGATACGACTCATGACATCCTTAAAGTTTCGGATTCGAGATCACAACCTCAATCCAACGTAAATCCTAATTCAGTTTCGCTTATGTTGAATGTATTTGCTAATCAAGAGGCGGACGATGCGAAAACAAAGGCCGCTAAAGCTCTTAAAACAACTACGAGAGCGTCTGGCGGAGCATACGTCTCAAAAAAAGAACATTCTCTCCTCCGCTTCCAAAAATAATTTCCTTTGTTTACAAGGAGTTGCAAATTCTTGTTAACCTTTGAGGATGTTCGCCTGATGTGCCACCTTAATTTTATCTAATAGAAATTGCTTCTTTGATTATTTCTCCGAATTCTCCCAAGAGGTACAGAGGAATATCGTAAAGATTCGCGTTTTTACTATAGCGCCCGAGAGATGTTCTCACTGCAACCGATGGTCTGTAATAGTCCATATAAACTTTAAGACTTTTCGCCTTCAAATTAACCGAAGATTTTGCTTCTATAGGAATAATATTGCCCTTGTATTGGAGCAGAAAATCCACTTCAGCCGTACCTTTTTTACGATCGTTCATCCAATAGAAGATATCGGCAGTTGTGTGCATGGCCTTGAGTTCCTGCAAAACATATTGCTCAGTCAGAACTCCTTTGAAATGATTAAAAACTCCCGAATTTGGATTTGTAAGGTTTTGTATGGTAAGCCCGACGCGTGCGGACAAAAGTCCAACGTCAAGCATATACAATTTGAAAGCCTCTTTTTTATAAGCGGCGAGTGGCAGATTTGGCGTTTCGATTTTGTTTATCGCATAAACAAGCCCAACTTTACTCAACCAGTAAAGCGCTGATTCATATTGACTCGCGCGCGCTCCTTTTTTCATTTCGCCATAAACAAATTGTCTATTTTCCTTTGCCAATTGATTCGGAATTGAATTCCATATCAACCCGACCTTGGGGATTGAGAAAGCGTCGATGTGTTTCGAAAAATCCCGCTCATAATTTGCCAAAATATCCCTCTGAATACTTCGAATTTCTTCTAGATTTCGTTTTGTCGCAAATGAATGAACGGCTTTTGGCATGCCTCCGACGAAATAATAGTATTTCAAATGATGGATTAAACTGTCTTCTATTGCATAAGCAGACTCATAGGCTTTTTTCTTGATGACGGTCTGATATCTCATCTCGCCAACCGCATCTAGAAATTCCGCAAAGGTCATGGGATAAAGCTGTATCCTATTAACCTTTCCGACAGGAAATGAATTTCCACTATGGATTGCAACGCCAAGCAGACTGCCGGCAGACATAATATGATATTCTGAAGCGTTTTCGCAGAAATATTTCAGAGAGACCAAAGCGCGATTACATTCCTGAATTTCATCGAAAATTATAAGCGTATCATGTGGAACAATTTGGCTTCCGCTCTGTCCGCCAGGTATTACTTTTTATGAATCCAGAAAAATCTAAAATCGCTTTAAAATATACTGAAACTGAGAGGATTGAGAGTTTTATCAATCTTTTTGAATCTGAAAAAAT
>JAISQI010000032.1 GCA_031274295.1 Holosporaceae bacterium | reverse complement strand
TTTACTTTTGCTACACAACTCTTTAATAAATTTCCCCAAGTTGTCCATGTAGTTCCATGTTGCGCATATTTGCCCATCGGTTTCCGCTAAATTGGACGGAAATAGTTTAATAATTAATTCCTCAAGATTATCGAGTCCCTTATCAAATCTGCGATCGATGACTGGGGTGCCTCCGTTATCTCTAGTTTCGGCATTTTTCTTAAAATTTCCCTTAAGTCTAAGGCTCTTCAAAAAACCGCTCTCGAACATAACGGTTCCCCAAAACAGAGAATATTGCGGAGGGATTTTGGAAGCTAATTCATTGCTAGGGTCAATCCCTGGCCAAAGACTAAATTTTTCGTTCTTTGTGCAATAATCCCTTATGCCAATGCGGGCGTCACTCGCGCAAAAGCAAAACGAAAATACAGCTAAAAATCCTAATCGGATAAAAACGCTCATGCGGCTACCTCCAAAATAATAACCGGTTGTTCAATTAATAATTCTACTGGAAAATCGTAAAAATAAAGTGAATGCGATGGAAAATAACTTTCCTATTTCTACTTGCGCTGTTGTCGGGGAGATCTATCTTCTACTATTAGCGACAAAAATATACCTATCACTAAAAATACAAACACAGAAATTAATCCAAGTCTATAATCGTTTACACTGTATACTCTTATGCCATTCTCAATGGTTCCATCCCACGACAGATTAATAATATACCCTATTAGCGGCATCAAAATTATGCCACTGACCATCGACGCCATGTTTATAAAACCAGAAACGGTCGCTCCAACAGAATAGGGAAATATCATCATGGCGAGCGGATACGATAACATGGCCCCACAAGAAAATCCTGTAAAAAAGAACAAGCAAAAAATGGCTTGTATTGGCAATTGAGGGAGAAATACCACCGCCCCAAAGCATATCGCCGCCATACTTATGCCTAATGTCATAGGTTTTTTATAGCTGTTCCAAAATACAGCCATATAAGCGAAAGTGGGAGATCCAATAACCATACCGATGTAGAGCATATTATTGGCTAAAGCTGCCATAGTGGAATCAACATTGTAGGCTTTCCTTATGAAAGATACTCCCCATAAATCACCCAACGCGCTTAGCGGAGCATAAAGCATGGTTGTAAACAACGCTAGCACCCAGACCTGCTTGGAAGTTAATATCATGCCAAGAGAGTCCATCAACGATACCTTCTTCTCCTCTTTATTAACGGGCAAACGCTCTTTATCTCTTATCACTAGCCACATAATGAGAGATAAAAATAACCCAAATATCGCGAATATCTTTATTAAACTTATCCAACTTATTTTTGTCACCAGATAAGATACTGTGGGTCCCCCTATGAAGGGCCCCAAACCGCCTATGGCCATAGTATAGGAAGTCTTAACCGGAACTTCGCTCGCTGGAAACCAGATTGTTATTATTTTTAAAGTCAAAATAAAAGCGAATGATGAGCCAAATCCAAATAGCATTTGCCCAAATCCTGCCGTGTAATAGTTGGGTGTCGATACAAACAAAAGGATACCGCACGCACTGATCGCAGTTGCCACTGTAGCAATAGTTTTAACGCTGACTTTATCTATGATCATACCGGACGGTACCTGCATAAGCGTATATGCCCAGTAGTAGCAACTCGCTAAGACTCCCATCCCTGCCGCATCAATGCGGAAATATTCCATGAATTGCTCTGTGAGCACCGTTGGAAATGATGATCTGGCAATAAATTGATAAAAGAAAAATAATAGTACCGTATACCACATAACAAATGGCAAAAATCTGTATTTTCCATTTAGCTCAGACATAAAGTACCTTTTTCCCCAATAGTATATTCGATTTAGTATCATTAAAAACCAATAAAATCAATAATTATCTAGTAATTCCAACGTACCCCCCTAAATTGATGAGGTAATACTAGAGCCACGTTTCTACAGAAACTTATTTTTTGCCGACCATTCTGGATCTATGGCATTGTATGGAGTTGGTATTTCATGCTTATTATATCCGGTGACGTCCACACTAAAGATTTTTTCTCTTTTGGCATAATCCTTATGAGAAAACATTATTACCCGACCGTTAGGAGACCATGTCGGTCCTTCGACCAGATGCCCGGACGCAATCATTCTTTCGCCTGTCCCATCGGGGTGAATGACCCCTATGTAAAATCCACCGCTGCCGAACCTGGTGAACGCGATCCAATCTCCTCTCGGCGACCAAACTGGCGTGGCGTATCTTGCACGACCAAACGAGAGCCTTCTTATGTTAGATCCGTCTGCGTCCATTACGTATAACTGCGGAGTTCCTCCTCTGTCCGAGTTAAATACTATATGTTTTCCGTCGGGAGAGTAGCACGGCGAGGTATCGATGAATTGGCCTTTGGTCAAGCGTGTCAGATGTCTCGTTAAAAGATCGAACGTGTAAATGGAAGACGATCCCCGACGGGATAAACTAAATACTAGCAAATTGCCACCTGGGGAATATCTTGGCGCATATGTCATGCCCTCAAAATTAGCAATTAGCTCTGTTTTTTTGTTGGTTAGATTATATCGATAAACGCTTGCGGAAATGGGAACTCTACGACCATTTACAATTCTTTCCCGATACGAAAAAAACGAAAACTCTCTTCCATTAGGAGAAAAACGCGGAGTCAACACAATTGTGTTTCCATCCGTTAGGAATTTATGACCATAACCATCTTGATCCATCATAGCCAGACGGTGGATTTTCCTTCCTTTGGATTGCTGTTGGATAGCAACATACAGTACTTTTGTATCAAAATAACCAACTTCGCCTGTAATTCTCTCGTAGATACTATTTGATACCATATGGGCGAGTTTTCTCCATTCTTTAATATTGCCCGATGCGGAAAAAGTTCCTACGGATATTTCAGATAGCACATCATAAAGAACAAACGCCACACGCAATTGGTCTCCGTCGGTTTTTAACTCCGCGTTCACTAAGTATTGCGCATTAATAGTTTTCCATAAATGAAACGTCGGTTTTTGATCGACGCCCCGTAAAATTTGCATGAAAGCGCCTTCGGGGATCAGTCTAAATAAGAAGGTGCTCTGTAGATCGTTGTTCACAACTCTGCAAAATTCATTTTTTACGCTGTCCGCCGCATCAAACAAATTAAAGACCATATTTATAGGTTTCATTACGCCTTTGTTTATATTGATGACCACAGAAGCGTCACAGCAGAACGCAAACGCCATATAAAAAACTACGATCGCTTTTTTAATAGAATTAACCATACTATCCTCCTAAGACTTCTTTGGGATCAAAATGAAAAGTAAAATCTTTGAACAATTCTATCTTATCCTTTGGTATTTTCAATGGACTCGCCTTCAACACTGCTCTGCGCGCGCTATCAGCAGCAGCTCTAAAGATGTGATCCGCAGCATATCTCTTTTCATCTATAACTTTAACCTCTACAACATCTCCATTGTCCCGTAATTGTATTTGTAAATCAACAACAATAGTTTCTGCATTGCGGACTCCAGCTAAAACAATCCAATGGGGACCTATCTGAGACCTTATCATTTCCTCATCATCATCGGTCAAACCCTGTCCATATCCGAAACTTCCGGCTCCACTTCCTTTTCTGCCCCGACCACCTGAATTTTTTCTAAGATCATCAATGGTCCCGCTCAGCATTTTATCAAAGGAAGCGTTTTTCTTCTTTCTGAGTGCAGCTTTTTCTGCTATTTCCAGCATTTTTTTTCGATTTTTTCCCTTGGCTTTTTTCTTTTCTGCTCTCTTAATTACGTCCATAAAAGCCTTCCGACTGCGCTTTTTTGGCTTCTTTTTTTTCTCTGGAGCTTTTACCTCTTCCTTTTCTTTTTCTAATTTTGGAACGGGCTCTGCATTTATAGTTTTGTCTTCCCGAGAATCGTCTTCCGCTTTTTCTTTGGATGATTCCTCGGTCTCGGTAGATATTTCCTTTTGGGATGGCATATCCTCTTGCTCAGCGACAGAACTTTGCTTGTCTTCAAGAGCTTCTTCTTTTGTTGCGTCTTGGGTAATTTCTTCTTGTGCAGCCGACTCTAGCTGCTGTACTGACTGTAGAACTTTTTCTTCCTGTGAATCTTCTACCGACGTTTTGTTTTCTTCAGCTTTATCTTCCGTTACGTGCGGAGATATTGGTGAAATTTCTTGAGGATGACTATCCAAAATGTCTTTCAGCTCGCCTTCGCCAGCGATCTGAATGTCCATCAACAATAAATTGTTTTCTTGGGGCGATAAAAAAGACACGGATCCTATACCCAACACGACAACATGCAGTAATAGAGAATACGCAATGAATTGTCCTAATTGCGGATCATTTCTTTTTCGACGCATTTGATCCCTGCTTTTTGGGCAATTCTGTTACCAGGACAACGTTTTTAAATCCTGAACTGCTAATATTTCCCATGGTTTCCATAATGATTCCATACGGAAGGGATTTATCGCCTCTCACAAAGATTTTTGCGTCCGCCGTATTCTCATTTGTGATGGCTTTTAGTTTGGCGGGCAGAGTCGCTGCATCAACCTCAATTTCTCCGATAAAAATACGACCTTCTCCGTTGACATGTATTACTATCGGCGTTTCGTTGCTCGTGACGTTCGGAGCATTCACGCTCGGAAGATTTACCTTAACTCCAACGGTGAGAAGCGGAGCCGTAACCATGAATATCACCAATAAAACCAACATAACGTCGATCATTGGAGTAACATTCATGTCGCTCATCAGGGTACGGCGGGAATGGTTTTTATTTTTTGCAGGAATAAAGGCCATTTACACCTCGGAATCTTCGACTTGGCGAGAAATAATGGAAGAAAACTCATCCACAAAAGCCTCCAGCCTGTTTTGATACCGATTAATTTCAGAAGATATCTTGTTGTAGGCAACGACGGCCGGAATTGTAACCACAAGCCCCAGCGCCGTTGCAAATAGCGCCTCCGCAATGCCGGGAGCTACGGCAGTTAAACTGGTATTTTGATCGAATCCTATGGCTTCAAAACTATTCATTATGCCCCATACCGTTCCAAATAATCCAACAAAGGGAGCAGTCGATCCGACGGTCGCCAAAAACCCTAAATACCGCTCCAGATACTCCACTTCTCTTCCTATGGTAACGCGCATCATTCTGCCGATGCGCTCGTTCATAGAAATATTTCCGATAATTGTTTTAACCTTTGCCTTGGTACGACGCCACTCCTGCATGCCGGATATAAAAACGGACACAAACGGATCATCTCCTTTATTATTTATACCATCGAAAAAGATCTCCAGCGATCCACAATTCCAAAACGCCTCCTCAAACTTGTCCGCTTTAGCCTTTAACTTTCTTAAAATAGAAAATTTTGCAAAAATTACTGTCCAGCTCCAAAAGGAACATCCAAGTAGCAGTAGAATAACGAATTTCACGGTAAATGAAGCCTGTATAAACAGATTCATCAACGACATATTATGACCGCTAACATTATGTGCAGCCGTAATAATCTCTTCTGCGCCATTCATAGTAAATCTCCTTCATATAAACCATGTTTTACTTTTTGTGGTGCCCCCAAATAGCGGTACCCTTCCGTTGTCAGGATACGACCTCTGGCCGTTCTTTGCACCAATCCATTTTGTAGGATATACGGCTCGATGACCTCTTCTATTGTGTCTCTTTTCTCTGATAATACAGCCGCTAATGTTTCAACGCCTACAGGACCACCGTCATAAAAATCTAGTATGCATTTTAAGTATTTTCTATCCATAGAGTCAAGGCCATATTCGTCGACGTTTAGTCGTCTGAGAGCAAGATCCGCTATTTTTTTATCAATAACGTTAGCACCGTTGACGATGGCAAAATCCCGGACGCGTTTTAAAAGCCGTCCTGCAATTCTCGGCGTTCCACGGGATCTTCTGGCTATTTCCTCGGATCCGTCTTTTGAAATTGGAATGCCCAGCAGGTCTGCATTTTTCGAAATTATTATCTTTAACTCGGCATGGGTATAAAATTCCAGGCGCATCGGAATGCCAAATCTATCCCTCAGCGGCGACGACAGCATGCCAGAACGAGTCGTGGCGCCAATTAAAGTAAAATGAGGGATATCAATCCTTATGGAACGAGCTGCGGGACCTTCTCCTATCATTAAATCCAGTTGGAAATCTTCCATAGCAGGATACAGTATTTCCTCCACCAGATGATTCATTCGATGGATTTCATCGATGAAGAGCACATCTTTCTCCTGTAGATTTGTGAGAATTGCCGCCAGGTCTCCAGCTTTTGCTAGAATAGGGCCGGAAGTCGCTTTAAATCCGACTCCCAGTTCTCTGGAAACAATTTGTGAAAGCGTAGTCTTCCCGAGTCCAGGCGGGCCGGAAAACAAAACGTGGTCCATCGCAATACCGCGCTTTTTAGCTGATTTGATAAATATGCCAAGATTATCTTTTACCGCATCCTGTCCGATAAAATCCTTTAGATTGGTCGGACGCAGAGAATATTCAGTGGTCTCTATTTCTTGTAATTCCGGATTTAGCTCGTTTCTTCTCATGTTACACTCCGGACGACATCTTGCTTAGCACTTGCTTTAATAATACATCAAACCCGAGATCGGGCGTTATCTGCATAGACGACATCGCTCGCAGAATATCCGCCTTTTGGTATCCAAGATTCGAAAGAGCGGAAACTACATCCCCCAAAACGCTGGATTCCTGAACTGTGGCCATTCCAACAACGGCATTTAGATCGATTTTTCCAACGATTTTGTCTTTCAATTCAGTAATTATTCGTGTTGCGAGCTTAGGACCAACTCCGTCCGCTCTGGTAAACATATTTTTATCTCCGGTGAGAAAAGCGTTGTATATATCGTCGTCCGAAAGCGCGGAGAGGATCGCCAAAGCAACTTTACCCCCGACTCCCTGTACGGACGTTAGAGTATTGAACCAAAATCTCTCCCGTTCCGAGATAAACCCGTACAATGTCCAGGCGTCCTCCCGGACATTCAGCACGGTAAAAATATGGATTATGTCGACATAGTCTCTAACCTCATTTATCGTTCTGGCCGAGCAAATTACAGAATATCCAACTCCGTTTACATCCACAACAATTGAGTTTTCTGCGATTTTTTCTACCGTTCCCTTTAGATAGGATATCATTTCGTCACCCTGTAGAGCATTTTGTGGTGCGCATGACAGATGGCGACCGCAAGAGCATCTGCCGCGTCCAATTTTACACTACCACAATTAAGTAATTTTTGAACCATTATTGATATTTGCTCTTTGGTAGCGTGTCCTGTTCCCACCACAGACTTTTTTATCTTATTGGGAGTATATTCCGAGATTTTTAATCCTAAAATACCCGCGCAGCAGATGGCCGCACCTCTGGCCATCCCCAATTTCAGCGAGGAAAACGGATTTTTATTGACAAACGTGTCTTCTATACCAGCTTCCAGAGGAGAATATTCCTCTATGACGTCCGCTAGTCCCTTAAAAATATTACCAAGTCGCCAGCCAATTTCTTCGGAAGCGGAAGACACAATCGTTCCATGAGCTACGTATTTCAGGTGCAAACCGTCGTAATCTACTATTCCCCAACCCGTTATGTGCAATCCCGAATCAACGCCCAAAATTCTCAACGATGATATCCTCCCTGACCTAGGGAAGTTATATCACAAATGCTTCCACTAATGACAATTATCGACGGGGAATATGAAATAAACCACTAGCCACAAACATATCAAACGCCAGCTGCCGTTTTTCTTCTGGAGATATATTAGCGAGACCCAAACCTCTCAAATCTTCTCTTGTCTGTTTATATGCTTCAAATAACAATTCTAAAAGGCTACGATACCCATCATTCAGTAATAGGGCTATCATACGCTTGGGATTTACCGCGCATTGACAAATATTACATATCATATTACCATAATCACCTCCATTTCTGAGAAGTTGATCTATAGTAAAATATGTATGCAATAATTCTTTATTATCTTCTCTAAAATCACCCCTATCAATTAAATTATGAGCCTGTTCGTATAGACCGCCTCTCAAGTGACCAATAATCGTTTCAGAAAGATTTCCTGTTGTTAAGCTCGACTCCTGACACAAGGCAAGAGCATTTTTGTGTCGATCATCTTTTTTTGCCTGGGGCATTAGCAATCCAACTATTCTTAAGGCGTTGCCTACTTTTAAATTGTTCACCATCGTATAGCGATGCTCCTGCTCATGCGAAGGTATGCCGAACATATTTCTTTGCCCTAAAAGAGAAAGTGCATATCCGTATGCTGTTGCTTCTTCGCCACACTCTTCTATTTTTTGTCCATTTGGCCATAGTTTAAAATCTAACGTATTGGTAATAATCTCATTAGCTAAAGCAAATGCAACAATCTGCGCCATATTTGGAAAATTTATAAGCGAATTTGCTTGTGGACTACATCTTAAAAAATTTAAAAATGTATTTGAAAAAAACACCATTGCTCCCTCTGTGCGACCATTAGTGCAATGAGCAAATCTATTTATTAAAGATCCCACCAGCCCCGCTAAATTAGTGAGATCGTCTGGGTTGGCAACTTGGCGAAGACTTTCCAAAAACGCGTGTAGTCGCCATGTAGCAAATTTAGACATTGTAGGATTAACAAAAATTCCCCTCTGAGACATTTGGTCCTGCTCTATTGCATACAATGAGCTCGATAGATTCCTGATTATTATACCAATAGCCTCTCCCCATTCCTTGTCGACGGTGTCACCATTGGCTGAGTTTGCAATACTTAGATACTGACATTCACTTTCTTGCTTTGATTTAGCATCTGTAAGCAATTTAACTACACGATCTTTTGCGTCAAATTCCCCATGTGGAAAATTTATATAACCTGCATCACCTGGTTTCACTATTACATACATTGCTCTTATAATGCAAAATTTCAACATGTTTCTTAACTTTGCCTCGGGCTCCATTAGCCCACGAACATCTGCAGGAATAATGCCTTCTAATGAAGCTAAAGAAAAATGATCGCTTACGGGATTTACTTTATACTGTCTAATAGTTGATATCTCTTCTCTAGGAATATAGTGGGTCACATTCAATTTTTGTCTCCAATAATCAAACGCTATATCAAATAATAGAACAGTATTCCCATCTAGATTCAACGTAGGGCTCATTAAATTTATAACACCTAGATTATAAGTATATTCAGCAAGCGCAGCCTTTAATCCCGGCAATTCTATAATAGCATTAAATTCTGTTGCTGACATTGCCAAGTATGGATATCCTCCAGCAGAAATCCCTCCTAGTCTAAAATGCAAGCGTTCATTATAAGCAGATAATCCACCGCAAATCCCACGCCACTCTTCATGTATCTCTGGTGCTGGAAAGAAGTCGTTAATCCCGCCATATTTCTCTTCGCTTATAACGTCCAATAGACTAAAATCAGACTGTTCTTCACATGGCTCTCCCCTATCTGGATAAGAAAAGATAGTACCATGTACATGAGCGCGAAGAGCATTAACAAATTGATTATATTTATCAATTCTTATAAGTATTTCAGCTAATGATTCTTTTTTACTTATTGTATTCATGATATTTATTTGATCTTCAGAAGAAATCAAAGAGCTACGCCTCCCTAGTGTTGCTTGAGCCTCATTCAGCCTTATTTCGATCTCTTCTCTATTACGACGTAATTCTCTAATGCGATTTACTCTCCTACGTAGATCCTCACATTGACTTTCAATGCCAGGCATAATTTGTGGAGAGTCTTCAGGATTACTTGGATCCAATGCAAATTCTTCAATAACGTAATCACGGATAAATTCCTGATCTCTATTTATAAAATTTTCTAGTTGCTCAAGTGTCGGATCAGCACGATATATTGCTCGGATTTGCCCCCATAGACGATCGCTCGCCGCAACTCCATAATTAACATTATTCCCATAACCCATCATGAAGGAACATGCATGCGCCAAGTTTTCATCACATTCAACTAAAGCACATCTTTCCCTTTCAACCGCAATAGTTAAATCAATGATCTCCTGCCCCCCTGCTGCTGCAGTATTATAAGCAATCGATCTGGATTGAATTTTGGCGCTATCTTTAATCAAAAGCTGTATAATAAAAGGGAGTTCTTCTAAAGTAATATCTTCATCATTTAGCATCTCCGTAAGCATAGAGACCGCGTCCTTTCTTCGGGCAGCTTCTATGTCAGCCAGTATCCAAGCCATATGTTTTAAATCACGGTGTAAACTATCCATTGCAGGAATGTTAACCAGTAACCGATTTGCTAAAGCAAAAAATATGGGAATATTAATAACTTCCCCAAAACTTGCTTTTACCAAAATTTGCTGCAAGGACGGAGCAAAATCAAGAGCATTATACAGGTCCGGCATTAGCCTTTCTATTAATTTTGCTTCACTATTCAGTCCTTTAGTGGCGGCAAAATCCAAAGTAGATCGAAGCAGAAACGGTTTTAGCGCTAGAAATTCAAGAAATTGTTGATCCCATGGTTGAAGAAGGCTTTGAAAAGAAGAAACTTCGTCATCATTCGCTGCATCTAAAAATACACGCATTCCTTCTCTTAACAACTCTCGAGCTACAGGTATCCAATCTATTATACTGATATCTTCACAGGGACCACATCCTCTTTTTACAGGAACTAAAGTATTATTTCCCCTAAGAACAGGCAATGAATTCCCTAATCCTTCATCCAATGTTCCTATTACACTTCTTAAATATCTTTCGTCTTCAGGAGAAACAACATGCCCCTGACACCAATCTCGCATTTCTGCTACACTTTGATCGAATAAATTCATTACCACTGCACCAGGGGCAACCGAACCAGGATTAACTGGCATCCTTAGCGCCAGATAATAGAGGTAACCAATTGCGTATAAGTCACAAATGAATGAACGAATTTCTGAATTAGGCTCCATTTGCAGTGCACTTGGTATTTGCGCATTTCTCATTAGCATCTTCACATAAGGATCTATTTGTTCTCTTTTTTGTATGAATAGTGATAATTGCTCATTTGGCAAACCTGAAAACTTGTCAATTAAAGTAGTTATTTTTACTACAAGATTGCGCTGACTAATAAAATATCTTACTTTGTCCGCTAGTTCTCGAGCTTCTCGCTCTTGTCGGAGACGTGCTTCTTCTTCTGTCATTGTAAATTCTGCATTTTGTCGTTGCCGTAGTTCTCGTTCTGCCTGCTGTTGCTGTAGTGCTTGTTCTGCCCGCCGTTGCCGTAGTTCTCGTTCTGCCTGCTGCCGCATCTCCTCCGAGAATCGTCCAATGGCTGCCTCTAGGTTATTGAGAACACCAGGATCTAGATTTTCTGTCCCAGGAAGACGATTGTTTCGCAATAAATAGATAGCTCTCCGTATGTCGTCGAAAAAATTTGACATGTTCCTTGATACATCGATGTCTTCCAGTCCTCCGACTCCAATAAATTCATTTATATTATCTGTTAATGCTTCAATTACATTCCCGATAAAAGATCGGACTAGCGGAGTAATATCATTATTTTGTGGATCCGCTTGACGCACTAAATTGCCTACACGGCAGTGTATACCTTCAACAAGATACTGTATCCTCCTTTCATTCTGCGAAAATTGTCGTGGTGCGGGAGCTAGTGCTCGTGCTGGAGGAGCCGCTGGCGGCACTCTCATTTGCAGCGCTGGTGCTGGTCGTTGTGGTGCGGGAGCTGGTGCTCGTGGCGCTGCCTGCTGCATTTGCAAAGTAGTTATCAAATGATCCGCTTCCCCTAAAAGCGGTCGACCCTGTCCTATCAATTCACGAAGTGTACCCACATTAGTATTTGTAAGTCTATTTATTATACCGCCTGCCATCACATTGCTTACAAATCCTCTTAGAGCTGCAAGTCTCTGATTTCTAGCCGCTTCCCAATTATTTATACTGACATCCCCTGGAGGTGTCATACTTTTAGCCTCCCAGCAGAAAAAAAACATTGATATGCCAATTAATATTGGTTTGAGAAGTATTTTCATTGCCGTTTTATCCTTTTGTTTTTTTATTGTTATACATCAACTGCGTCAAATAGGCAATATCTCTTTGAAAAATTTTGTTATTGCATTTTGATTATGTACGAAGCATATAATTCTACATAGCAACTATTATAGGAAATAAAACTTTAGCCTTATTCGTATATAAGGCGATGGATAATGGCTACCGGGCGCTTTTTCGGCTATATATTAAACACGATCCTGAAGGACAAATTATGCTGTCTGGTTTTGACTTTATAATTTCTCGGCCGGATATCAGCATCTCCACGATTTCCACCATTTCTCACTATAGCATTCACGTAGTCACGTGTAATATCGGCGCTTTGATAGAACTTATATTTATATTCTACTCCCCAGGAGCAATTTTTAGAAAGTTCAGATTCTATTCCTACCCCAGGAACCAAAGCCCATATTCTTTTATTATATCCGTGCGGATATGTGACGTTTATGTTATGTAATACAGGATAATAATAGTCGTATTGTACGCTGACTTCTCTTACGGCGGTACCCAATATTCCATAAACTCGCGTTTTTTTCACAGAATCAAGAATTTTACCAAGTTTCAATGAAATGCTATACTCATGCCCGTAATCACATATTAACGAGGTATTTATGTCAGCTGTTCGATGGTTTCTGGCAACTTCTAAAGCTTCATAGCCATTAAACCATTTTCTCAATTTGAAATGATGGAACACGACTCCCGTCTCCAGGGCAAAGTAATAGTCATCGCCACCGCCTAAACCTAGAAATATTCCATACCCAGGCCTGATAATACCAGTGCGTTTATGTGCGACAACGCCTCCGCCCCCCGCAATGTTATTCTGGTTTACCTCAAAATCCATTTTGTACTCGGAAGAGGAAGAAATTCCTTCCAACGATACTCCGCCGTAAACGTGGGTTTCATTGGTAGGTTCTTCATTGGCACATACGCAAAACGCAGAAACTACCAAACTTCCTATAATCATCTTCTTCATAAAAATAACTCCTGATTCCTATTAATATGTTACATATATAATGCAATTAACTTACAACCTCAAGGCTGTAGTGTAGATTATTTCACCACTGAGTCTTCTTTACAAGAAAAAGAAATTAATTTCCTCATAAACGACCATTTTAATGACATTAATATTCCGTAATTCCTTCCATATAAAATGGATTTAACCCTAGCTCCACACGCTTTTTATTCGCAAACACTAAAACGTGGTTTAGCGAACAAATTTTATTTTCCAGAAGAAATTGAAACGCCGTTATACGCTTTATTTCGACATTGACGGATACGAGCCAATTTATTACGTCTTCTTCACTACTCCAAATATCGTTTTTACTGGACGGACCGTTGCTGGTACAATATCTTTTGGACAAAATATCACACCCATCGGTTTTTAAGGTTTTTACTAATGCGCTGAAGTCATAAATTACAACGTCTTGAACGAATTTTAACCGATGCAATTTAATTTTTTTTCTTTTAAGAGGATGATAAATTTTTATACGACTACACGATTTATGTATCGACAATTTAGCTCTTTGGGAAGAAGGACTTTTGCCATTGTGTGTTTTACACAATTGTCTCTTATTTGCCGAACTTAATGCGTTGTTTTTTAAGGATTTCATGCCCCAACCGTTGTCGCTGTATTTTAATAAAAACCAAACTAAAACAACAGACACAACAAAAACGCATATTTATCAATAAGTAATGCACTTATAGTATGCTAAAAAAAATGAAATTTTTCAATAGATGTTTTGCTTTTTTTAAGCGGGATAAAACATCCCCTTTTCAACCGAATAAATAGATAAAAATTTAATACATTTAAAAATGTTTCTTAAATCGATGTTTTAATGTAGACTTTCTTTTTGTCGTTTGGTATATAAGATATATAGTCTTAGTAGAAGAGGTTAATTATGGCAAGACAAAGTTTGAGCCCCATGAAAGAAATAGATTTTAATGATCCTAATACGTTCGATATGAGTATGAGCGAAAGATTAGGTAGAAAAAGAAAGGATGCACCTATGACTCATCTCAAGTATCTAAGGAAAAGAAGCGGGTACACATTAGAAGCGTTATCCGAAATCACGAGTATCTCCATTTCTTATCTTTCACGTTTGGAGTCCGGATCTAGAAGATTGAATACTGATCTCATAAGAAGGTTGTCTCATGCGTTTAGATGTGAGCCGGCAGAGTTGTTACAGGAAATTTCTCATGAAAGTAGATTGGTTTCTCCCGTTGAATTTAGCAGAAATAGAAGAATGGAAATTATGTCCAGAGAAAACAGTATGCCTCTTTACTGTGTAACGCAAGATAGTGAAGATGCATCCAAACTTGTTATAAAGATTTGTTCTCCGGCAGAATGGAGACAGAGACCTCCTGAATTGATAGCAAAAAATGAGTTGCTCGCCGTTAAAGCCGGTCCTCATTTTATGCCACATTTCAGTAGTTCTTCCACATTGTATCTTGAGCCATCGAATAATTTAGCTCCCGAATCAATTGTTGTTGTCCTAAATAAGGGTACGATTTTGATAAAAAAAATATGGAGTGTTACTCCAACGTCATTACAATTGTGCGACATATCGGACATAGAGCTCTTGAAGGCTGGAAAGCTGTCTCGTGATAAATTAATAGACATCGATCGCAATAATATAGATATGGTTTATAAAGTCGTTGGACACTCTGATTTTAATCTAGCCTAAGAATATCTCTGAAAATCTCTCTAAAAGCGGGGTAATTCCCGCTTTTTTTGTGACACGCTCGCATGATTAAGATTGTAAACGCTTATAATGTAAGATATACGAGGCAATTTATCAGGAATCTATGAAACTCTCGCTAAAAAATCATCCGCTTCGGAAATAATGGTATTTATGATTTCTGTAATGTGTTTTTCTTCCTTCACCAGTTCAACTATTTGCCCGGACATCAACGATCCACGATCGACATCCCCTCCACAAACTGCTCGCCGCAAAGAACCCGCCCAAAAATGCTCCAACAGGAGTCTTCCATTATCCAAAGTTATCTCTCCTTTTTCAAATTTCGCTAAAACTTCTCGCTGCTGGTCGACGAATTCTTCCGTCCCTGCATTTTCGAGAGCACGAACGGGAGTAATTGGAAATCTTTTATCCAGCTGCACTGGCGTAGCCGCATTTCTTCCGCTGGCTTTTAGAAGAGCTTTCTTGAAATTTTCATGGGCAACCGATTCTTTACAGCAGGCGAAAACCGTTCCCAATTGACACCCTACTGCACCCAATTGAAGTAAAGAAGCTATGATTTCTCCTCTTAAAATACCTCCGGCAACAAAGATGGGATACTCTCTCATGTTCAATAAAATATCTTGAATTAATACCATGGTCGAAACTGGTCCCACATGGCCTCCGGCTTCGCTTCCTTCTAGTATTAGGGCGTCGATTCCCTGTCTGAATAGTCTCTTGGCTACTGATAAGGATGGAGCAAATGTCATGACTTGTACGCCGTAGGCATGAATTTTATCTATGGTGCTTTTATCGGGAATGCCTCCGGCTAAAATGACATGTGAAACTTTCTTTTCTCCACAAACGTCGATGAGATCCTGCAACTTGGGATTTACTAAAATGATATTTACGCCGAAATTACATTTGGTTTTTTCCTGAGTTAGCGCAATTTCATTTTGCAGTAGACGTCCATCCATTGCGCCAGACGCTAGGACGCCAAATATTCCTGCATTTGACATGGCAGATACCAGATTCGATTCGGAAATCCATGTCATGGCTCCGCCCAGCAACGCATATTTCGATCCTAAAATTTTAGATCCGCGTTCCATTAATTCTAAAAATTTCATTTTTCTAATCCACAATATCTATGTAAAACAGCAATTGACTCAAGCAACTTATCACTGGAAACGATAAGATTGACTTTATAATTGGCCACAGAAAATCCAAACGTTTCTATTCTGTCAGAAATTAACGCATCCGTTAACATCTTACAAGTTTCAGTTGTCATTAATGACCCAATGACGCTAATTTGAGAAAATTGTTTACGCACTATAATCTGCCTGACACTCCGAACAAAATCGCAATTTTTCAATACGTGTACGGCAACCGCGGTTTTCTTTTTATCCAGCAAAATATCCGTTTTTTCATTTTCTATTTTTTTAAAAATTTCCGCTTTAATAAAATGCCTTTCTAAGACATCAAGGACGTCGTTGTCGCTTGCATTATGCGAAATTCTTATCTGAGAAAGGCTAGGAGTTACAGCGAGTCCTCGAAAATTTTTCGGAAGAATTTTTCCGGATATAATTGTTCCTTTGCCTTCAACAAAACTCGAAGCAACACGGATGACTACGTCTTTTTTCATAGCATAATCAACAGATTGCTCCTGAAGAATTTTTGCCCCTTGGGACGCCATCTCCAGCATTTCATGATAATTAATTCCATCGATCCTTTTGGCATCTTGATACAGATTAGGATCAACTGTGTAAACGCCATCCACATCCGAGTAGATTTCACACAGATCAGCCCCAATTGAAGAGGCAATCGCCACCGCTGTAAAATCTGAACCGCCTCTGCCCAACGTTGTTATGCGATTTTCTGGATTTATCCCTTGAAATCCGCATACTACCGGAATAATTCCATTGGCGATGTCGTCGTTCAGGTTACTAGGATCAATATTTTTAATAACTGCATGACCATAATTTCCGTCGGTAAAGATTGGCACCTGCCAAGATGAATATGACCTTGCATTGAGACCGAGATTTTTCAAAGCTATTGCCAATAATCCCGCGGTAATGAGCTCCCCGGACGACACAACTCGATCGTATTCGGGATCTCCTTCATAGGCGTCTAGGTTTCGAACATATCCAATAAATTTATTGGTTACACCCGCCATAGCAGAAACGACCGCCACCGTATTTTGTCCGCTTTTATGAGAACGAGCGATGATGTCGGCAACATTTTTAATGCGCTCAAGAGTTGCGACTGAAGTTCCGCCAAATTTTTGAACTACCCGAATCAAGAACATATCTCCAATATTTATAATTTCGGTAATTTCATGAAATTGATCAGTTCTCGCAACTCTTGCCTAGCAGAAATGTGAGATATGTTCAGTTGAACACCAGATTTTTCAAGATCTAACAGCGTTAATCCGGATAAAAACAACTCTTTAAATATTACTCGTTCACAGAACCCCGTACCCAACCGAAATCCTATTCTCTTGGATAAAACTTCTAGCACCACATTGATGTCTCTTTTGTTTTTTGTGTACAGTGTTGTGAGGCGATTGCGAATCACCACCCAATCGATGGGTTTTTCGCCTCTTTTGGCACGCTCCTTCCTTTGATTCCATACCATCTCTGCGTAGATGCTTGGGCTAAGTATTTTCATGTCATTGTGGGATACCTTCACCAGCACATCCAAGTCTACAAAACTATCGTTAAGAGGAGTAATTAATGTGTCCGCATAAGAATGAGCAATTCTCGCCAAAGGAGTATCGTTACCGGGAGTATCAATCACTATGAAATCGTGGAAGGTTAACTGTTTCATAGCCTTGTCGAATGACTCTGCATCAATAGATTGCGCCTTTGTTTTATCGCTATCATTATTGTTTGAAATCGCGATGTGTTCCGATAGCGGTATATTGCCGCCTGCATTTTTTCTGTGTTCAAAGTATCTTGTGAAGGTTCCTTGGCGAGCATCCACGTCAATAGTTCCAACTTTAAATCCATTAATCAATAGATATACCGCCACATGCATTGCTACAGTCGATTTCCCAGTTCCACCTTTTTCGTTCCCGAGGACTATGACATAAGGTTTCACTTGCCGCTCCTTACTTTAGACTCTTTCCTATGGACCCAAACAGCGAATATTATGACACCGATTGAAAGAACAGTCATTAAAATTGTTGCAAGTGCGTTTATTTCCGGAGATATACCAAAACGCAAACTGGAAAACACTATCATGGGAAGAGTTGTTGCCCCGGGACCCGCCACAAAGCTAGCAATGACAACGTCGTCAATGGACAGGGCAAAGGCCAATAACCATCCTAAAACAATCGCCGGAGAAATCATGGGTAAAGTTATCACAAAAAACACTTTAAGAGGCGAAGCTCCAAGGTCGAGCGCCGCCTCCTCGAGAGTCATATCCAAATCATGCAATCTTGCCTGCACAATCATGGTGACATAGGACAAAGTCAAAGTAATATGAGCTATTGTTATGGTTGTCGTTCCGCTTCCCACTGGCCAACCAAAGATTTTTTCCATTCCCACGAACAACATAAGCAAAGACAGTCCCATGACGACCTCCGGCATTACCAAAGGAGCGGTTATGGCTCCGACAAATATTGTCTTTCCTCTAAATCTTTTAAATCTGGTGATAATGATCGCCACCATTGTTCCCAAAACAACAGAAACGGTCGCAGATAAGCATGCCACTTTCAAACTGGTAACAGCGGCTCTTAAAATTATAGGATTTGACAGAAGCGTCTTATACCATTTCAGAGAAAATCTGGTCCACGAAGCTACAAACCTGGACTCGTTAAACGAGTAAATAACTATACAAACCAGGGGAAAATATAAAAACAAGTATCCCAAAAACAAAATAAAATTCGACCATCTAAAGCGCATTTGTCAGTCTCTCGACAATAGTTTGATTTCTTTTCGTCTCTGGGTAAAGGCGATGGGAAATACTACAAATATTAATAATACTATGGATAAAGACGCCGCTGTCGGCCACGACATATTCCCAAAGAATTCATTCCACACAAGACGTCCAATCGTTAATGTTTGTGCGCCCCCTAGTAATTCCGGAATAACAAATTCACCGATTGCTGGAACAAAGACCAACACGGACCCGGCATAAATACCGGGGGCGGAAAGTGGCACTACTATGGAAAAAAAGGCTCTGATGGGGGAACTTCCCAAATCATGAGCAGCCTCAATGAGTGAGTAGTCGATTTTTTCAATTGCGCTATAGAGCGGAAAAATCATAAATGGCAAATAAGCGTAAATAATTCCCACACATGCCGCAAAAGAATTATTCATCAACTGCAGCGGGGCATTTATCAGATGAAACTTCATTAATATGCTATTGATAAAACCACATGGACTAAGTAGCATAATCCAGGCATAGATTCGTATTAAAAATGACGTCCAAAAAGGCAGCACCACCAGCATTAACAAAATACTACGAAATTTTTCAGACGATCTGGCGATGGCATAAGCCATGGGAAACCCCATCATAAGACAACAAATGGTAGAAGTTCCGGCTATCAATATGGATGTTACAAACCCCTTGATATACATTTCATCGGTAAAAAGAACCATATAATTTCCCAGATTTATTCTAACTTGTAGCATATATCCAGACATCCAATCGATAAGAGAAGTGTATGGCGGCGACGCGATTAGGCTCTCTGAAAAACTGATCTTTACCAAAATTAGACATGGACAAATGAAAAAAAGAAATATCCATATGGATGGGATGGCGATAAGAATATTCCGACCGCTGATTTTTTTAGCTATCTCGGTAATCCAAGAGATAATTCTTTCTTCTATTCTGTACATTTTTATACCATATCATCAATAGGGCGCCGCCCCCAATATAATATAATCATGATAAATTGTTAAGGCGCTGCAAACTCTCTTGGTCGTCACCCGCTGTGCCGTATTAAAACCGACTAGTAACGTGATCGATGTGATCTCTTGATAGCTCCGACAAAAATCGAGAAGGCGGGTTAGCCTGCCACTGATTATAAATCTTCCGATTTAAAGCATAGCTAATGAAAGCATATTCTCGGGCACGAGTTATTCCGACATAGGCAAGACGTCTTTCCTCTTCTACATTCTCTTCGCGTAGACTTAAACTATGCGGAAAGACCCCGTCTTCCCATCCGGCGAGAAATACCGCATCAAATTCTAATCCTTTAGCGCTGTGTAAAGTCATGATACTAATGACTTCTTCCTGAGAATTTCTCGCGGTATCCGTAATAAGGCTAATGTGCTCCATAAACGTAGGCAGATCTTCAAAATCCTCAAGAGCTATTAATAATTCCCTGAGATTTTCTATTCTACTTTGCGCTTCAATAGTTTGCTCTTGGCTTAAGCTTGTAAAGTATCCCGTTTCATCTAGTATTATTTGCGCCACATCTTTTGGACGAAGATCTTGTCTAAGTTTAATGGATTCGATCAATTTTATAAATTCACCCAACGCTTCTTTTAAAGACGGACGTAATTCCTCCGTTTCTATAATTTCCGTAGCTGCCTGATATAGAGAAATATTCTTTGCGCCGGCGATGATACGAATTTTGGCAACTGCAGAGGCTCCTATTCCTCTTTTTGGAACATTGATTATTCTTTCAAAGGCTAAGCTATCATTCGATTGATAAATTAATCTCATGTAGGCTATCACGTCTTTGATTTCCTGACGATCGTAGAACTTCAATCCTCCGACAACCTTATACGGCAATCCATAGGCAACGAATCTCTCCTCGAATTCTCTGGTTTGAAATCCCGCTCTTACTAAAATAGCCATTTCGCCGTATTTTACATCTCTTCGATGCAGAAGCTCTATTTTTTCCGCGACAAAATTCGCCTCGTCAAATCCGTTATAGGTGCGTTGTACCACTACTTTGTCTCCGTCATTCATTTCTGTCCAGACGGTTTTTCCTAGGCGGGTTTGATTATTGGATATTAGCGATGAAGCGACCCCCAAAATATGACCTTTGGAGCGGTAATTTCTTTCCAGTCTTATTATTTTAGTGTTTTGAAAATCCGTTTCGAAACGTAGAATGTTGCCTACTTCTGCTCCACGCCAGCTGTAAATCGCCTGATCATCGTCTCCGACGCAGCAAATACCCGTTCCAAGCGGAGATAGCATTCGCAGCCAAATATATTGCGCCATATTTGTGTCCTGATACTCGTCCACAAGAATATATTTAAATTTATCGCGATATTTCTGAAGTACATCCGGATGTTTTTTGAAAATTTCTATCACATAGAGCAATAAATCGCCGAAATCCACTGAATCGTAGCTTATTATGCGCTCCTGATAAACCTTATAAATTCGCCCTTCCAATGAAGACGCGTCCAGGCGGGTATCGTTAATTGTTACCCCTTTGTCTTTCCAGCGAGAAATTTTAGAAACGATGCCGTTGGCTATTTTTTTGTCGACATTCATTTCCTGTAGAATTTGCTTAACGATTTTCAGCTGGTCATCCACATCAATAATTGTGAAATTTTGGCTTATGCCGATTAGTTGCGCATGAAATCGCAATATCCTTGCGCAAATTGAGTGAAAAGTTCCCAGCCAAACGCCATCGGCTCCGTTGGAAAGGTTCAGAAGACGCTCTTTCATTTCTCGCGCCGCGCGATTACTGAAGGTGACCGCTAAAATTTGAGATGGGAAGGCGTATCCGTTCTCGATGATGTAAGCAATTTTAGTGGTAAGAACCTTTGTCTTTCCAGTTCCTGCTCCCGACAAAACCAACAGCGCTTTGTCCAAAGTAATAACGGCGTCGTACTGTTCCTCATTTAGGGAATCGAGCATCCTATTATTTGCCGCATGAATAGTGTCTTCTACTGTATTCGTTTGCATATTTATTCTCTTTTGTTCTGTTAAATTAACATTTCCGGTGGATGATTAATAGGACGTTAAACTGTCGTCCTGTAACCGTGAATTATTTTGACGCCTTTTTTTCTATTGCATAAAAACTATCGATAATGCCAAGAATAATTACCACAGCTAGCGTTGGTAGCGTAAGTATCAACAGAGTAAAGGAAAAAATAAACCGCGCGCGAATGTCCAAAAGTCTGTACACTACTGAAAATCCACAGAGCATAGGGGCGAATAATCCCACTACGAATAGTCCGGAGCATAAAAAAGACACGCTGGGAAATATTTGGGCTATTGTTAGAGATATCAATGGAAATATAGCTATAAAATTATTGATTTTTATGCTACTGAGGTTAAATTCCGGTCGAATATTTCTCTTTATTTTTTTAGTAATTATATGCGCTAAATTAAAATTTAATAGAGTGGCTAACATCTTAATTAACATTCCGACGCCCACGGAGTATTTGATCGTAGACGTAATGTAATTTTGCACCGACGATACGTTCAGGTTGTTGGATGTTAGTAAAGGTTTTATCGCTTCGTTTGAAGCTTTTAATAGGGCATCTTCCGAATAATAAACGGCGGACATAAACGCAACCGAAGCGAAGGATAGCAAAACAAAATGCAGCAATAGAAACGATTCCGGATACCACCAAATTTTGTTTTTGTGTTCTATATTTTTTATGGAGAGGTGACCCAGCAGAGCTGCCGGAGCTATCATGCTCAAAAATATATCAAAAGAAGTTTCTGCCGGAAATATCAAGAATAAAATGGTCGTTACAAGAATAAAAGCAATGGATCCACAACTGTTTCCATAAGCCAAATAGGCGCAAAATATAGGAAGTCCTGAAAAAAATAGGGTTACCTGAATCGGGATAAATATACTGGAAAACACTAAAAATGCGCTGATTAATCCGAAAAGTACAGCCACTTTGACGTTGCTTGTATTCTTCGAATTAGCTGGCGACATATGGTAATAGGGCTAAATATCTGGCTCTTTTTATGGCCAGAGCAAGAGCTCTCTGTTTTCTTGCGGAAACAACGGAAACCCTACAGGGCATCATTTTTCCTCTTTCTGAAACGAATTTTTGTAGAGTGCGCGGATCTTTATAATCTATCTTGAGGACTCCACATTCAAATGGACAAGCTTTTTTTTTGTAACTTGCTCTTTTCCAAAGAATTTTGTCCTTATTTCTGGCATCTTTCCTCTCATTTCTCATAAAATTACTCCTGAATTTCTTCCAACACTACTTCCGCTTCGCTCTCCTGGACCACTGCTCTATTTGCCGTGTTGCGATATCCAGAGTCCTTTGTTCCGGAAAAATCGTCGTTTCCCGTCTTTGCCTGCGAAATAAGATTGTCTTTATTATCGAATTCTTCTGCTTTCACTACCAACTGGCGAATAATATCTTCATTTATCCTCATAATACGTCCTAGTTCTTCCGCCAATGAACTTTCAGCTTTTATTTGTATTATGTAATAGTGTCCCTTGTGATTTTTTTTAATAGGATAAGCTAGATTTCTGAAACCACAGTACTCACTGCGTACAACAGACCCTCCGTTTTGAGACACAAAGAGACATAAGCTCACGCCTAAAGCTTCTATCTGTTGCTGGGACAGGTCTTGACGACCTATAAAAATAATTTCGTATAGTTTCATTCTCTCTTAAACTCTCCCCATTGGAAAAAGCATTCCACCTTCGATTGTTGCTATCTTATACATCTTTTATAGAAACATCGCAACTATCTTTTGCTTATAAAGGTGCGTTGATAAAGCAACTTTGAAACAGATAAAAGAACCTATAATACTGTCGCATTAAACGTCTTTGGCATGCAATCCGCTTTTAAAAAAGACTCCAAGTCCAATTTGCTTCAGGTTGACGTTTCCATTAAACGTCATCTCGTCCAGACCTTTGCAACCATAAAAACACTCTTTACCTATGGACTCCACTCCTGACGGAATACGCATCGACTTCAGGCCAGTTTTACAAAAAGCCCTGATCCCGATCTGTTTTAGGTTGGAATTTTCAGGAAATATCACCTCGCCTAGACTTTTGCACTCGCTAAAGCAATTCTCGCCAATGGACTCCACTTTTGCTGGAATGCGTATCGATTGTAGGCCAGAATTAAAAAAGACTCCCTCACCGATTTGCTTTAGGTTGGAGTCTTCCTCAAATATCACCTCGCCTAGACTTTTGCACTCGCCAAAGCAATTTTCGCCAATGGAATCCACTCCTGATGGAATATGTATCGATTGTAGGCCGGAGTTAAAAAAGGCCATCTTCCCTATTCGTTTTAGGTTTGCCCCAAACACTAT
>JAISQI010000046.1 GCA_031274295.1 Holosporaceae bacterium | reverse complement strand
ATTCGTCGAAATAACAATCGAAACCTTCGTCGTATCGCATAGAGTTGATGTCGTAGGTTCCGGGACGCAGATGTCCCCAAGTTTTTAGAAATTCTTTCTTGCTGAGATTAGTTAGATCGTTGCCCAGCTGCTTCGAGACCGTGTTAAGCGAGTTCATATATAAATTATATTCCGTTTGGTCGATAATTTTTAAACTCACGAAGGATTGCAAAAATTGCACCGCAATAAATGCAGATCGCGCAACGCCGGCAAAAGGAAGGGTCCCATATCTTTTGCAATATTCCGTCAGCCAATAAATTTTATCGATGACATGAATGTCCGAAGACACAATCTGTTCATGTTTTTGTTTTAGAATTTCGATTTTTCCCAGATCAGACCTGTAGTAATTTTTGCCGTTGCACACAATTTCATTAGTTAGATTCAATAGAGAGGATTTTATATGGCGAATTTCTTCACTGCTGAAATTGTGTTCCCTCAATTCCAACAAAGAGTTATCCAAGTCCAGATGATAGCAAGAGAATATGATTTTAAACTCTACCTTATCATGATAATCCGGAGTGCGGTGGAGTTTTTCCAGATAATATTCCACCAATTTTTCTGCTATTTTTTCATTCATGCACTTAGGAATAAATGAATTGAAATCCACTCGTACGTCGATGAATGGTACTCCTAGGAATGAAACCATCAAGGGGTGCGACCTTAAGTTTAGATATCCGTAGTTATCTCGCTGGTAGGCCCAGATATTATCCATTACCAATTCTTTGTATAGTGACAGAGCCAGTTTTTTCGGACGAATGCCGATAATTTCCGCAGGATTCCAATCAGGCATGACTCCGAAAATCGCTTTATCTCCATAAATATTTGGATTTCTCGATTGTAGTTTTTTGATTTTATGATTGATTTTTAAAAGCGCCAAATCCAAATTCAAATTAGGGGTTTCTCTATTGGTTAAGCTTATCGGGCGTACTTGCAGAATGTAAATATCATTAAATCTGTCAATCGCGAATTCGATATCGATAAATTTATTATCGAAAATCTCTTCCAGTTCTTTTATAGTGGAAATAATTTTATTCACGCGAGGATCAGAACATTTCGGCTCGGCATTTTTGTAGTTGATGTAGGTTCTCGTATTATTAGAGTTGCCACTGGTGATGACATCAGTTTTTCCGCTTTCGTCGTAATTAATGACATAGTAGGGCGATAACGTGGAAAGATCACAACTGAACGCCACTCCGGCCATGACGACGTTCTGCAACATCGGCTGACAGAAAACTTCGTTCTTATCGTTTTTTTTGTCGTAGGACATGAAAACTGCATCGATTGCCTCCTTTACAGAATTTGCGTCATGCAGATCCACATTTAAAGCGCTCTCGAAGGCGCCGGCATTGGATGTGCTTGCCCCGTCTTCATTCAACGCGGAAGATCTTACGGCAATTTTATCGCAGCCAAATGATTGCTGAATTTTAGAAGTCATCTCGGATTTGTCTCTACTAAAATCTCCATCAAAAAACCGAAAAACTGGTAGAGTTTTGGCGGTTTCAAGTTTGTTATGCAATTTCTCCAGTGTCTCCGCTTTTGATCCAAAACTAAGTTTCATACAAATGACCCTTTAACTCAGTGGCTATTTTTTCCATTATATTTTGGTTTGGGTAGGATTTCCATTTGCCAATGTTTTTCCTTGAGTATTCTAATTTATATCTATGGTTGGGAATTCTGCTATTCTTCGATATACCAATAAAATTCAGAATTTTTTGAGATGTTTCTTCATGTGTTAATACAAAATCCTCGAAACGAACGCCGAGAATACGATCGTCGTTATATGGATAATCGGCGTGCGCATTTTTGTAATGAGCGATGAATCTTTCTACTTCCTCATCTGATATCCATCCGTGTTTTTCCCACGACGTGAAGGTATCTCTAGGATCTCTGGTGATGAAAATCATCCTTAGATCGTCGAAAAACTGAGAATACTTTGTAAATAATTGTTGTCGATTGTTGCTAAAAAAATTTATGGTAACAAAAGGTTGTCCGTTCGAAAAAATATGAACAAAATCAATGAAAAATGCTTTCATCATTCGCCGGACGGCGACTCTGCGTAACACAGAAAATCTCTTTATGATTTTTGATGAAAAAGATCGCGCACTATTTAGAGAATGTAGTTTTTGTAGTAAATTTTCGGATACAGATAAAAGCCCTGCCTTCATCATCTCCGTTTGTTTTTTAGTGTAAGGCTCGTTACACTGCGTTGTAGGATTGGCGCATTGGCGAGAGTCACAGTAGAAGCAGGCTTTTTCAACTCCTTGCTTTAGTATGTTCATCAGTTCATTCGATAATTTATACCTGTTACTGATGAGATAATCGCAGAAATTGCAGCCGTAATTCGGCACGGTACCGAATTCCAACGCCAGGTAGAAAATGTCCTCAAAGCCCGATACCCAATCACCGACAGCAGAACCTCCAGTGCAACACGCAGATTGAATGTTGATAAATTTTACTGATGAAGTTTCCATGTCCTCTTCACCGTCCAACTGCGCATTTTATAGGGAACGTCTATATATTCCAGATGCGATGTCATTTCTTTAATTTTTTCTAATATTTTTTTCAAGCTTCTCTGGACCAGCCTGCGCTTGTACATCATTAACGGATCGCCATGCATTTATATAGCGTTTTTTTGTCATACGCTCTGTGTAGGAAGTTTCGATGAATTTTACTTCCGAAAAATGTCCCGTTGACACTAGAATTCGACTCCAATTTTTTGTATAGGCTGAATTTCCAGATGAAACCCGTTTAATACTCGGGACGATCTCGTATATCGCACTCTCTATGTTTGTATGCAGCTCAGATGACGTAATATCTCTGGTATTCCACATGATGGATAAAAATCCGCTGTTTTTTAATATGCGGCTGAATTCTGGCAGAGATCTATTCGGGTCAGTCCAGTGAAAAGATGAGGCCATTGTTACTAGATCTACGCTTTTGTCTGCTAATCCAGTAAATTCTCCAGTTCCCCTATACCATTTAACTGCCGGTAAGTTCGCAGTATATTCGACTCCTTCATGACGCATCTCGTCATTCGGCTCGACCGCATAAATATTTCGGCATCTCATTTCCGCCAAAACCTTTGTTAGCTTGCCCGTACCGGCCCCTACATCTGCAATAGAAATATCCGATATTTGAAAATTCATGTGAGCCATAATCTTTTCAATCAATCCGGTATCATATGACGGCCTGTTGACGTATTTTTTCGCTAACGCCGAAAAATCTCCTAATTTCATTTTGACTTTGTCTTTTTTTGCATCGTCCATGCGCGGGTAGCATATTGTATCTCAAAAGTTTCCGGCATTTTTTTTCGAATTTCGCTCTCAATGTCGGAGAAAATTTTCTTTCCTTCATCTGTCTCCAAGTCCCAAAAATGATTTCTAACACTTTTCCAGGCGAATATATATTCGTCTATTGTTCTCCTTACATTGAAGTCGACCTCAATATAACAAATATCTTTAAAATTTGTTGCACTTTGTTCAAGAAACGGACGCTGATCTTCTCGACGAACTCCGCGTTCATATTCAGGAATGAAAAATTCTATAATATCTTCTGCCTGTTTTTGTATGGGACAATGCAGATTCCTGTGGTTCCACATACAGGTAAAATATCCGTCGTCTTTTAAGATACGATGCGTTTCGAAAAGAGCAACACTTCTATCGATAACGTTAAAACTACTGCCAAAGGTTACCCAGTCATACTGATCCGATAAAGTGGTTTCGGTTGCCGTTGCCCTTATCCAGCTTGCCCCGGCATTTTTAGTAACATCTTCACCAATTTTTCTCATCTCGTCATTTGGTTCGACCGCAGTTACTTTTTTCAAACCTTCATTTAATAGCATAATTGTGAGATTCCCAGTGCCTGCGCCTATGTCTGCCACAGAAAAGCTCTCGTTGTCTCTCGCCCCCACATATTCCATAAGCATTTTTATTGCTTTAGGAGAGTAATTTGGCCTATATTTATAAAATTCAGCGTTTTTTGAGTAATCCCATTTTTTTTCTACAATCTTTTTCATATTTTTTCCGCTATCTCATCAATTATTCTAAAAACCTTTGAGGGATCCGTTATTTTTTTCACGAAATTAATGTGATTCGGTTCATCAAATTCAATATCTTTTCCCACAACACATTTTCCTTCAGAGTAAAGACTCTTCTGATCCCTTGCTTGGACAATATTTCGAGGAATATCTAGGTATATAATTTGTGGACTCATAAAATGTTCGTAAATATACTCATGTGTTTCCCTATAAAGGGAGATAGTAGCGCAAATTACTATCATTCCTTGATTACACAAGTACTCGCACAATTTTGCAACGCGAAACGCATTTTTCCTACGATCCTCAGGGTTATATCCGAGATCATGACTACAGATTTCACGAATGGCATCACCATCTATCACAATGACATTATCGTACTTTTCTTTCAATTTCTTAGCAAGATAACTCGCACAGGTACTCTTCCCCGAACCCGCAAGCCCTGTTATCCAAAATAATCTTTGCATTTTCCCCTTGTAGCACACGTACGCATTAGTGTACAACACGTCGTGCGTAACCAATGTGGAGTTTTTCTTGTTTACCAAAAAAAATGTTGAGTGGTCTTACGAAGCTCTCAATAACGCCATAGGTAAGAAGTACTATAGAAGAGCAAAGTTGCCGAAAATAGGAGTGCTTCTGCAAGGTCCTTATCTATTCTCCAGGTACTTGTCTGTTCTGAGACATCTGGACAGAAACGAGTTCGATCTTCTTTATATCCCGTGCCCCCACGAAAACGAAATTAAAAATTTTGCTCTTAGTCACAATTTTCGCATTGAAAGCTTATTTTCTCTCATTCGCGATCGAGTACAATATAAAATCATCCTTTCCCATAACATGTGGTTTGCCGTGGATACGGCTAATGGGTACATCCCTTCAATAATAGGGGACTTACACGCGAGACTAATGTATTCAGCTGGCAAGGAAAAGGAATTACTTTCAAGACAGCACAACTCCATATATGACATTATACTGTGTTATGGTCCAAGACAGTCAAGTGTTTTGGCTAAAAACTCAGTGGCCGATGTTTATGAAATCGGAAACCCAAGGTTAGACAACTACTTTAACTCCCCCATATGCGTGGATGAATATCTAAAAACATTGAATCTAGATAACAAAAAGAAGAACATACTATGGCTACCGACGATAAGCGGGCAGAATGCAATCAAATCATTTATTGGAATAATGGAAGAATTGGATGAGGAGTATAACGTAATTTTGAAACCTCACGGAACGATCTCTGCGGAAGACTCTCAAATAGTGGCAAGATCGAAGCTGAATTTTGCTTTCCAAAAAGAAAATGACATGCATTTGATGGCCATCAGCGATTTCGTGTTTTGTGACTACGGAGGATCTGCTTTCAGTGCAATTTATCTAGACAAGAATGTCGTTCTTCTTGATGCTGAGGATGATGGCGCCGTATTGGAGGTTGCGGGAAAAGACTCTTCCGAATTTTATATCAGAGACTATATAAAACATTACGGCGTCGGTGACAGAGAAAGAATGTTCACTGACTTAAAGAACGAAGATATTTGGAACGAACAAAAAATCGTACGAAAGAAACTTTCGGAAGAATTCTTTGCAGATTTTCGAGGAGCATCTGGCTACCGCGCGGCTAAAATCTTAAAAAATATCTGTTCAGGGGGGTGATGAATTTCGTAGGAAGCGCAGAAGTCCTGAGAGTGCTGTTTACCTTGATCATTGTGTATTTTCACATGATCCGTGTTTGGCTTGTTGAGCTGTTTCCAAGTCTATATGGGCATCACAGAGATATGGTTGTAGGTGCTACCTCTGTGTTTAGTAAGCGCTCTACGTATCGAATCCTCTCTTGACGATTCTCCTCCCGAATGACGTTCTCAATGTGGGTCTGGGTAGTACTTTGTAGATGAAACATGTAATGTTCCATATAAACTGGGAAAAATCGCGTACGGTCTTCCATAACGTTCCACAGTTGTGTTCTCTACATATGCTGCGACTGTGCCGCACGAATACGTGTATATTGCGCCTTTCTTCTTCGTAAATTTTTTATACGCATTCCCCCTGTTGTTGTTTTGGCACCCAAGATGGAGTCGAAAACTGCACACCCCTCCAAGGGATTGGAGTAACAGATATTCATTTTTGGAAAAGAAAACTTTCAAGCGAAAATATAATACCAACTGAAGGAGTATTTTTGCCTTTACGGATAATCTTATCCTGATTGAATGAGAAATTTTAGAAAGACTTTAGACTGTAGATCATGGTCTTGTGTCGCCCTCAGGGATTGATCAAACAATCTATGTGAATGTCGAAACATTTTTGGAGAACAAGTAACGCACATCCATGAATCAATCTAAACAGAACGTAATACAGCGGATTAAATGTTCGGTGGAATCCATGTTCCTCTTAAAAGTATGGGTAATTTCTTTTCCAAATTCGTTGATTACAATTCGACTACTGAATACGACCATGCTTCTGTTGTCAAGTTACAATAGTGTGCGCACCTCCTGCTCGATCTTACGGGGGTAGGGTAGGCGTCATCATGAGACAACCAAGAAAAATACTTCCCTTTCATATTTTCTATTGCTAAATTTAATGCGCTCGCCACTCCTCCGTTTTCCTTCTTGAAGTATCTAATTTTATCGCCGTAGGACAGCGCTATGTCTTCCGTATTATCCGTAGATCCGTCATTGACAACGATAATTTCGATGTTTTTATACGTTTGAGCCAAAGCGGAATCTATGGCCTCGCGCATGTAGTTAGAACCATTGTAAACCGGGGTAACCATCGAAACTAGCGGATTGAATTTACTCAATCTATCTTCCCCTCTCATATTTCTCGCACCATCTCCTGTATTGTCGGGATGCGTTTATAGCCCGCAGCGTTCCAGATAATCTCGTTTGTTTCTGAATTGCCAGTCACCAAAGTTCTGTCGATCCCTGTATTGGCGAAAATGTCTTCGATGACAATGTCACTTCTATGAAATATTTTTTTGAATTCCCGAAGCATTTCTGCCTTAGTCACAGTATTTGCCGGAACGAGGTGCTGCACCGCATTTATGAGTATATTGTTTCTCATAATCCCGGCGCAGGTTTTCGCAAATACCACGGTTGTAACTCCATTCCACAGATGATTTTTATATCCATCGATTTTTGCATTCACTGGTTGATTTAAAAACCATTCCAGGAGAGAGGATTTACTCTTACTCTCTCTGCCTATTACGGAGCATCGTAAATTTATAAGGTTGTCTGTGCGAACTTCGCCGAGACTTTTTGTTTTACCATAAACATCGATTGCATTATGATTATCCGTCTCCAGATAGGAACCTTTTTGCCCATCGTAAACGCAATCGGTAGCGATCTGGATGACTTTTGCATTAACTCTGTTCGCAGCTTCAGCCAGTTTGTAAGGGAATAATGCGTTGATGGAGATGGCCTTTTGAACATCTGATGGATTATCGTCATGAATATATGGTTTTATCAGGCCTATACAATTTATCGCCCAGCTAACACCGTCAATTTGATATTGAATGTCGTTAACTGAGCAGAATTGCGCGTCGATTTTATCTCTATTTACGGACATGACGTTGAATTTTTTGCTTTCTAAAACGCTGGCGACCACATGGCCGAGCATTCCAGTTGTTCCAAAAACTGCCACCTTCATTTTGCGACTCCGACGTACTCCTTTGTTTTTAGTTCAGTTTGAATATAGTCAAGATCCAATAATTTTTTAATCACACCGTCAACATCCAACCGCGTAGTATTGGCAGAGGTGTATTCTTCAACGGAGCTAACTTTTTTATTTCCATCCACAAAGAAAATGTCATAGTTGAGAGTCCTTGTATCAGCCGGAATTCTATAGAAACTCCCCAGATTTTCGGCTTTCACTATCTCTTCGCATCCAACAAGAATTTCGTGAGCTTTTTCTCCGTGTCTTGTCCCTATGATTTTTATATCATTCTTGGCATTGAAAATTTCCTTAATGGCTAATGCAAGATCCATAATTGTAGAAGCGGGAGCTTTTTGTACAAAAACGTCTCCGTTATTAGCATTTTCAAACGCAAACAGAACAAGTTTTATCGACTCTTCTAAACTCATCAAAAATCTTGTCATATCCGGATCAGTTACGGTAATTGGCACGTTTTGCTTGCACTGCTTCACAAACAACGGAATCACCGAACCACGCGAGGCCATGACATTTCCGTATCTGGTGGCACATAAAACGCTCTCCTTCGAATCAATAGTTTGAGACTTTGCGATCATGATTTTTTCCATGAGAGCTTTCGTCATGCCCATGGCATTTACGGGCTTCACAGCTTTATCGGTGGATAGAACCACCACGTTTTTTACTTTATTTTCACACGCTGCTTTTAATAGATTGTTTGCTCCAATAACGTTCGTGGCTACTGCCTCCATTGGGTAAAACTCGCATGATGGAACCTGTTTCAATGCCGCCGCATGAAATATAAGATCCACGCATTTAGTCGCATCGTTTACACTATCAAAATTTCGAACATCTCCAATGTAATACTTAATCCGATCATCTTTAAAAATACCCCTCATGCGATTTTGTTTTTCTTCATCCCTTGAAAAAATCCTAATCTGCTGAATATTCGTATTTTCAATGAAATATCTCAGCATCTTCTGGCCAAAGGAACCGGTACCACCAGTGATCAACAGTGTTTTGTTGCTAAACATCTTTTTTCCAAATGTTCCTGTTTATGTAATTTGTGTAACTTAAAATGATTTTTACAATTTTTTTGGAAACACGTGCGACATCGTAATCTTCAACGATTTTTATGTCATGTGAATTTTGTTTTGTAGTAACATTTATTGCGTCAAGAACTGCATCTTTTTTCAATCCGCACATAATCAAAGTTCCTTCGTCCATTCCCTCTGGACGTTCATGTTGATCGCGAATTGTTACAGCTGGAAATTTCAAGATAGAGCTCTCTTCGGTTATCGTTCCACTGTCCGAGAGAGTACAAAACGCATTTTTCTGCAGTTTTATGTAGTCGAAAAATCCAAACGGTTTGGAAAAAACAATTTTTGGGTTAATCCTGGTTTTTGTGATCGATCTTAATCGCAACTCCGTTCTTGGATGAGTGGAAAATATAATCGGATAATTATATTCCTTCACGAGAGCACCCAAAGTTTCTATTAGATCTGTTAAATTTTGTTCGTTGTCTACGTTTTCTTCCCGATGAGAAGAAAC
>JAISQI010000063.1 GCA_031274295.1 Holosporaceae bacterium | reverse complement strand
CGGGAAATTGCATGAAGTTGAAGGAGCTGGGATATATTCGCAGATCGCCGAGAAATACCTAGAAATTGAGAAGGTGGGCAGTAGCGCGGTGTTATGCTCGACGAGAGCAGAATGTGCCGCGATTAACGATGCAGTGAGGGAATTTAAGAGAGCAAATGGAGAACTGGGAGGTGATTTAGTTTCTCTGAACGGGCGATTATTAGCGAAAAACGATAGCATTATGTTTTTACAAAACGATAAGCAACTCGATGTTAAGAACGGGCAAGTTGGTATTGTTAAGTCATTTTCTAATGGAATTTTATCCATTCAAACGGAGTCGGGAGTTCGGAGCATTGATACATCTAAATACGACAAGATAGATCATGCATATGCGATAACATTGCATAAATCTCAGGGGAAAACCTACGATAACACGATTGTACTTGTTAATAAGATGATGGACGCCAAGGCTACGTATGTTGGCATGACTCGTCATCGGGAAAATGTAGATGTTTATTACAATAAATCAGATTTTGGATCGTTTAAGGATCTAGCAAACAGTGCATCTAAGTATAGTCACAAGGATTCGCTGGAAGATTACCGCAGCATCGAAAACCAGAACAAGGCTAGAGTGTTTGAGTATAAGGAGACGCTGCTTGAGACGGCCTCTGTGCTGAAGGACATCAACAAGGGCGAGGCAGATTGGAAGGAATATCATGCGATAAAGTCAAATAGCATCGGTCTTGGAAAGGAAATCCTCAGCAATTATAATTCCCATAAACTTTATCTTGATCAGCTGGGAATAACGAAGGAAAAGCTGGAGATCGGTGTTGGCTTGAAGTCGTGTCCTTTGAGTAATGTTGAGTTAAATGCAAAAAACACAGTTGCATTGTATGCAAAAACGGCAGACGAAGCGAGGTCGATGTTCTCAGAAATGAAGAAGGATCATTTCAACGTCTGCAAGCATCAGAATTACGAGAAATACACGCAGATTCGAGATCTCCGCAACGATTTAGCGAAGGAGATATTATCGAACTATCCGCTACATCGAGAATTTGTCCGTGAAACCTCCCGTGATTTTTTCATCTCCAAAAAGTCTATGGAGAATCAGGTCAATTATGCTGAGAAAATGAAATCAGGAACGGCGAAAATATCTGATTATGAAATACGGGCTCAGGAAAGAGAGATAAGAGCAAATACTGAAGTTGCGGTTTATGTTGGTTTGCATCAGAAAGTACAGCTCATGCAAAGTGAGATGATGAAATCTGAATCAGACATCACGAAGCACGGAAATTACGTTGAATACCAGAAGCTATTAGTTGCTCGAGATGCGCAAGGCAGCCGCATTTTGGAAGATCTGGATTCCCATAAAAACGCTTTGATGAAGTACGAATCTCAGGGAATTTCGAAGCAATTATTGGAGGGGCAATCGAAATATCACAGACGCATAAACGAAATCAGCGACGAAAAATCTACAACTGCAGGAGATATGAAATCGAGAATAGGTGAGATGCTTTCTTCCACTGCCAGAGAGCTTAGCGCTGATAAGCCTCAAATGGCCGCTTCTTCTGATTTGAAAAGCGCTGAGTTTTTGCAAAAAATAAGCGAAATGAAAGTGGATAAGCCTGAAAATGAGTTTGAGAAATTAATTAGCCTATCTAATCCAAAAGAATTTATTGAATCAGAGAAAAAAGATTCTCTTTATATGCTTTCATCTGAGATACATAAAAAGACAGAAGGATATGCTTTACATGCTTCTAACTCTATGTTGAATAATTACCTTTCTTCGCATGGTATAGAAATGCAATCTCAAGAACATATATATAAATACGCCAGTATTTTAGTGCAAAAAGCTATTGATGAGCAAAATTTAAAAGAAGTACCTACAGAGCTGATAGAGTCAAGTATTAAGCAGGCTGTATGTTTTGAAGCGTTAAAGCAAGCAACATCTAATAAAGAATTAACTCCAGAATCAGTAAATATTTTACATAGCAAAGCACAAATATTATCAGAAAAACTGACTGATGAAAATATCCGCATATTAAACAACAAAGAACTTATGATAGAGGCTAATTCGCTTATTCAAGCTGATGGTATATCGTCTAAATCTTTGCCAATCGCTAAAACAGAGCAAATTGTGATGGCGCATGAGTCTGATGTTGCTTACGAACGTAGTAAGGAAATATCTCCAATAAAAGAACTAGAAAACTCTAAAAAGATTGAATTAGAAAGAACGCCTATTAAAGATCTCTCGAGAGATTTTGAAATCAGTAGATAGGATACCTGTTTGCATGGATTTTAGAAACGCTGTATGAGAATCAAATATAATTTATGTGGGCGGCTTTTACAGCCAGCTTAGCATCGGCCTAAAAACGCAAAACATCGTCTTTATTTTTATATTTGAAGAAGGAATTTCCGGAAATTATATCATTCTCTGAAATAATAGACTTAATTTCATTTTTATATCTTTTTTTAAAAAATGTTGGATATTCAGTAATCGTGTCTCCAAAAAGGTCTATTAAGCGTTTAGTATTTTGTGTTTGAGAAAGCAATAATTTATTATCTCTGAGTAACTTTCTTGAATTTTCCAAAGAATGGTTTATAACAATTGTGTTCTCAACATTTTTAATTATCTTTTCTCCAATAGAGATTTTAAGAATACTAGGATCAATAATTTTTTCTATGAAAGAGATTAAATTGCGCATTTTTTCGTTATCAGCATTTGATATCCAAAGAATAGAATTTTCAGACTTATAATATTCGTGAAGAGATATTTCTTTTGTATTAGAAATAAGGCATTTAAAGTAATATAGATCGTTTGCCATTTGATTACGCATTGCAATGAGAGTGTCTGCATTATCTTCGATATTTGTAAATGGCTTTAGTGTAGCTCGAATATCTTTAAAAGGATTAAAGCACAATATTTGAAAGAATTGCTTTGTGCTACTATTCATATTAAGGAGATATTTTATTAGATCTTCCATTTCAAGATATCGATCTTTTGCTTTAATTTTCTTCAAAAGCTCTTGTATAAGAATCTCATGAGCTTTCATATCTGAGAAAAAGTCCCAGGAAACGCCATTTTCTTCTAAAGGATTCAGAAGGATATCCTCTTTTTTAGCAAACTTATTAAACAGAACTTTTGAGCCTTCTAATACGATTACTTTTTTGCGTTCTTTTCTCATATCTTCTAAAAGCTCTCCTAGCGTTTTATTTATAGCCTCATCGTTGCCCCATATATAAAATGGAGTTTTAAATATTTGTTCTGAGAGATTCAATCCCGCGAATGTCAGATGATTGCCAAAAACTTCAGGATATTTTTCTTTGAACTCATCCAACTTAAGAAGTTTTCCTGTGATTGTGATTCCATCTCTGAACTTCTTGTTCTGGCGCTGGTAGTATTTATATACCGCTGATCCGCAAATCAGAAAGCTCACTGCAAACGTATTGAATATATACAAGTATAGTTTCCAACCTTCCTCTGTAAAAACATCATCCCATGTAGCTATAATTCTCCTGAAGTTTCCAACTCTTGCCTTTACATCTATACCACTAAGCCAATTATCCGGAAGAAAGAAGAACAAAGATCTGAACTTCGCTTTTACATAGCTAAAACACATTATCATATTCATATCTTCAGAAGATGCTAAAACCATATATGCGAGCATCGCTGTAATTACAAACCAAGTTACAATCGCGGAAATTATATAATTACGATACTTCCGTGCGAAATCAGCAATTAGCCTACTATTATCCATATTTTAATCCTCATGTAATTTGAACCGAGTCTTTGTTATTACATCAACTCCTGAGAATTTGATGAACGCTTCTCCTGGTGTAAGATTCATGATTTCGCTGTATGGTACAGTTTGTTTTTTCTCTGTTTTCTGAGCGATGTTAACTCCATCTCGCATGGTATTAGCGCCGTAGGAGATAGCTTCTGATGTAGATACTTCCTCTTTTTCTCCGAGAAATCCACTCATGTATTTAGCTGTTTCAGGTTCTGGTATACCCATTACGACTTTAGTTCCGCAAAGTCCTGTGATTGTTTTGGAAAGATCGTGACCGTAAATTATGTTCAGTTGCGATACCATCTGTGTTCCAACAACAAAGCATCCCCCGTATTTTCTGATTTCCGCGAGAGATGTCTCTATTCTCGGTAATCTCTTCAAATTATGTAGCTCATCGATGAAAAACCATGTCCTTTTTTGAGTAGGTAACGTGTGCATCAAAGATTCTGATGCTATGGATAACCAAGATGTAATCAGCGGTATTAATGTCGCTCTTTCCACAGGCTTGCACGATAAAAACAAAATACCGCTTTCATTTGATGCGATCCACTCCCTTATACTGAAATTATTGGACGACTCTTTCAGTACATCAAAAACAGAAATAGCGTTGGCAAGTGTAGTACGAACAGATATCGCCATTTTATCCGCGCGCTGATCAACAAACATTTGAGCGTAAGTGTCTTTTAAATATTCTTCGATTTCTTCTAGAGGTATTTTTAATAAAATATCTAAAAGCTCAGCTGTTGTTTTCCTTTCTTTAAGAGCTTTCTTAGACGTCTCAACGAAAACGTTTCTAGCAGCTTTATCCCAGTGATTATCGTAGTTTGCATTTGATTTGATCTCTATTAGACACTCTGCAACGTTTTTAATAAGAATATCTTTCAATTCCTCTTCTTCTACAGCGCATTCATTCAAAAAGCTCCATGAAACGCTACTCCTAGAAAAAGGATTTAAAATGATATCGCGAGACCTATTGTAATATCTATCTATATAAGTACCAACTGTATCAACAATAACTATCTTTTCGTTCTTAGTTGTTATCTGATCCAACAGCTCAATCATCACATTTGTTTTACCAGATCCTGTTGTTCCGGTGAGAATCGTGTGTCTACTCTCAGTCCCTTTAGGATATGGAATATCCGCTAACGTGATATCGCTTTTGTGTTTGATATATTTCTTGATTTTTGTGCCTTCCACATAATCATGTCCAGAGAGAAGTTCCTTTTTATCGCTGAGCGATTTACCGAAGAATTTCGTCCAGATCACCATGCTTACCATAGAAACAAACCCTATGATCACTGCTAGTATGAATCCATCCCATAACGAACTTTCAAAATTAGCCTTCATTATTAAATACGCTTCGTTTCTAGCAATTGAGTAATCTGATATTTCCTGCCATCTACCGCTTCTA
>JAISQI010000044.1 GCA_031274295.1 Holosporaceae bacterium | reverse complement strand
TAAATAAGTTGAAATCTCGTAACGGTATAGACAAGAAGGCTCTAGGTCGTGGCATAGGATCTGGCTGTGGTAAGACGTGCTCCTATGGTCACAAAGGAGGAAAGGCGCGTTCTGGGCGTGGAAAGGTAAGTTGGTTTGAAGGGGGGCAAATGCCTCTCTATAGAAGATTGCCAAAGAGAGGATTTATATCTTTACGTGATAAAAAGTCTATTTCTTGTATAAATCTTATGGATTTACAAAGGCTTTGTGATGCTAAAATCATTTCGGCCAATCAGGATGTAAATATTGTAACATTGAAGGCTGCGGGAGTTGTCAGGAGTACTGCTTCAACTGTTCGTCTTCTTGCTAAAGGTGAATTAAAGGTTGCATTGCAGATTTCATTTGGATATGTCTCAGATGCAGCAATTCGCGGAGTTGAGGCTGCGGGTGGAAAAGTTCAGATAGTTTAGGTAATTTTATGGCGGGCACTATTTTTGATCAAGGTTTGAGTTTAGAAAGTTTCTCAAAGGCTTCTGATTTACAAAAGAGGTTGCTTTTTACTGTTCTCGCTCTTTTTGTATATAGAATTGGTACATATATTCCGCTTCCAGGGTTGAATCCAGTAGCCATTGCGGAATTGGCCAACAGACACATAAGCGGTAGCGGTCTTTTGGGCACATTTAACGCATTTTCCGGAGGAGCTCTGAGTCGTATGACGATTTTTGCCTTGAACCTTATGCCGTATATTTCGTCCAGCATTATAATTCAGCTATTTACCATGGTTTCACCGACTTTAGAAGCTTTAAAGAAGGAAGGTGAAACAGGGCGTAAAAAAATCAGCCAATACACGAAATATCTGACGATTTTTATTGCAGGAATTCAGTCTTATGGAATTAGTATATATTTGATGAACTCAAGCGGAAATACGGTGGTTATAGGCAGCATATTTCCAGTAATTGCTGTTCCATCTTTAGTTTGTGGAACCTTGTTTTTGGTATGGCTTGGAGAACAAATAACTTCCCGTGGAGTCGGTAATGGATCTTCATTGTTAATTTTTTCAGGTATCGTTGCCAATATGCCGACAGGAATCGCTAACATTCTTGAATTAGGAAGGGCAGGCGCTCTTTCCGTTCCTTCGGTTGTAATAATATTCGCTTTGGCGATCGCTGTAATTATCTTTGTGGTTTATATGGAAAGAGCTCAGAGACGTGTTACTATTAATTATCCCCAAAGACAAGCTATGATGGCTCAGGGGAAAAATATAGACGCCAATCATTTACCGTTAAAAATCAACTCTGCCGGCGTTATTCCTCCTATTTTTGCCTATGCTTTGCTGTCTATACCGTTGATGTTAGCGGATTTTGTGAAAGATGCGGATAGTGAATTTATAAAGTCATTTGTAGGGTTTTTCACTCGTGGAGGAGTTGTATTTTCACTGGTATTAGGGGTAATGATTGTATTTTTCTCATTTTTCTACACTGCCATTGTTTTTAATCCGACAGAGACCGCAGATAATTTAAAAAAAGCCGGTGGATTTATTCCCGGCGTGCGTCCAGGCCAAGCGACGGCCGATTATCTTGACTATATTCTTACTCGATTAACAACAGTTGGCGCCATTTATATGACATTTGTATGTATACTTCCGGACATCATAAAAGCAAAATTTGGAGTGCATTTTATATTCGGTGGCACGGGAATTTTGATCATAGTGGGCGTTACAATGGACACTATTTCTCAAATTTATACGCATATACTTTCACATCAGTATAGAGGCGTTCTTAAGAAAATTGAAAGAGGACGCAAATGACAGAATCGATAAAAATAGTGATTCTTCTAGGTGCTCCTGGATCAGGAAAAGGGACTGTCGCTCAGTATATAAGAGATAGATATAATATTTGTTATTTTTCTACTGGAAATTTATTGAGAAATGAAGTAAAAGAAAAGACCAGCATTGGTCGTAGAGTGGAAAATATTTTAGGATCGGGTGGTTTGGTCGGCGATGATGTTGTAAATGAGATTGTCGAGAAGAATATAGAAAAGGTAGCGGAAAGCAGGAAGGTCATCCTACTGGACGGATATCCGAGGACTAAAAATCAAGCGGTTGTTCTGGATGCAATTAGGTCTGGGGAATTTAAAGAAGTGATACGCGTAATTGAGCTTGATGTTGGAGTTGAAGAAGTTGTCGCAAGGATATCTCAGCGTCGTGTTTGTGCTAAATGCGGGAATACTTATGGTCCAATGGATGGCGTTAAAGTTTGTTCCTGTGGCGGCGAGTTGATAAAAAGAAAAGATGACGAAGAAGCTACGATTCGAAATAGATTAAATGAATATGAGAAGGCAACACTTCCGCTTTCTCAGTATTATTCGAATAGAATAGTTAAGATTCCTGGAAATGGGACTCCGAAAGAGGTTGCACATAAAGTTGACGGTTGTTTACATGGTTTTGGAATAGAAAAAAGGAGATAATTTGTGGCTCGTATAGCTGGTGTCAATTTACCCGATAAAAAACGCGTCGAATTTGCTTTGAGATATATTTATGGTATAGGTCATAGCCATTCCCGTAGCATTTGTCGTGAAGCTGGTATTCCAGATACTCGAAGAGTATATGAGCTTACCGAAGATGAGATCTTAAAAATTCGCGAGATGATTGATCGTAATTATCAGGTTGAAGGCGATTTAAGGCGAGCCGTCGCGATGAACATCAAGAGATTGATGGATCTTGGATGTTACAAAGGTTTTAGGCATAGAAAAGGACTTCCGGTTCACGGACAGAGGACTCATACAAATGCGCGTACCAGAAAAGGGAAAGCTAGAGCAATTCCAGGTAAAAAGAAAGTAACAAAATAGAGGAACTTCATGGCCTATAAAAAGACTCAAAAGTTAAAGAAAAAAGATAAGAAAAATGTTACTTCGGGTATTGTTCACATTAATGCGACGTTCAACAATACGATGGTTACAGTTACTGATATTCAGGGAAATACCATCGTTTGGAGTTCTGCGGGTAATCTGGGATTCAAAGGATCTCGCAAATCTACTCCCTATGCCGCACAGATAGCTGCGGAGAAAGCAGCTATAAAGGCAATTGAACATGGAATGAAGAGTGTTAATGTAAGAATTCTTGGACCGGGTTCAGGAAGAGAATCTGCCCTGAGGACTTTTCAATCTCTAGGATTAATTGTTGAATCCATAAGGGATGTAACACCCATACCGCACAATGGCTGTAGACCGCCGAAGCGTCGTAGGGTTTGATAAACAAGAAGAGGTTATGGTGATTCAAAAACAATGGCAAGATTTAATTAAACCTTATAAACTCCAGATTTACGGAACTGAGGGAGATATTTCCAAACGTATATCTACAGTAGTAGCTGAACCTTTAGAAAGAGGATTCGGTGTTACCCTCGGTAATGCTCTGCGCAGAGTTCTATTATCTTCCCTGAAAGGGGCGGCAGTCACTTCAATACGGATTAATGGAGTTTTACACGAATTTTCTACCATAGCGGGGGTTTCCGAGGATGTTATTGATATAATTCTAAATGTAAAGTCTATGCCCCTAAAAATGGAAAGTGATACTCCACGTAAAATGAAAATTAACATTACTGGGCCCTGTGAAGTTACTGCAGGTATGTTTGAACTCGGATCGGAAATCGAAGTTCTAAATCCAGATCATCACATTTGTACGGTTGGAGAGGGTGTTAATTTTTCGATGGAAATGAATGTTGCAGTTGGGCGAGGATATGTTCCAAGTTCACAAAATAGAGTGGAAAATGCGCCTGTGGGAACTCTTTTTGTTGATTCGATATTTAATCCAGTGAAGAGAGTTGCGTACAAAATAGAAAACACTCGTGTCGGTCAGACTACGGACTATGATAAACTGATAATTGAAGTAGAAACCAATGGTTCAATTTCTCCTGAAGATGCAATTGCGATGTCAGCGAGAATTCTGCAAGATCAATTCCAGAAATTTATCAATTTTGAAGAAGAAGGAGTTGAAGAAGAGGAAGAGCAAGTACTGCCTTTCAATGCGAATCTACTGAGAAAAATCGAAGACCTTGAGCTTTCAGTTCGTTCCATGAATTGTTTAAAGAACGATAATATAGTTTACATAGGCGATTTAGTAAGAAAGACAGAAAATGAGATGTTACGCACTCCTAATTTTGGAAGAAAATCTTTAAATGAAATTAAAGAGGTTCTTTCGCAAATGGGACTTTGCTTGGGGATGCAAGTTAATGGATGGCCTCTTGAAAATGTAGAAGATGTAGCAAAAAAAGTGCATGATAATAAATTTTAAGGAGATTTTCAGTGCGTCACAGAATTAGTGGTAGAAAATTCAACAGGAGAACTTCTCAAAGAGTTGCTTTGTTTAATAGTCTTGTGAAATCTTTACTTAAATATGAGCAAATTATTACAACTCTTCCAAAGGCTAAGGATTTAAGACCGATAGTGGAGAAGATAATTACTCTTGGTAAGACTTCATCACTTGCCAACAGAAGAAATTTATTCTCAAAATTAAGAGACAATAATTTAGTGGCTAAGATTTCTGGTCCTCTGGCCGATCGCTATTCGAATAGAAATGGGGGATACACACGCATAGTAAAATATGGATTTCGCAGGGGCGATATGGCTCCGCTGGCAGTCATAGAATTGTTGGACCGAGATGAATCTTTGAAGGTCTCTATGAAAGCAATGCCAGAATCAATTGCCCAGACGGAATCTACAGCAAAAGCGAATTAAATAAAAATTGCTGTTTAAAATATAAAAATTATGGTTTTTTGATCAGGATATTTTTAAACATTCGTGATGAAGGTTAATTTTTTAACTCTGTCTCAAAAGTACAGTCGATTATTTACCTAATCGCGAGAGAGATTTGATTTTCATATACACAGAGCTACAACAAAACACCACATTCCAATTATTGAAATGTGGTGTATTTTTTTAATTATTATTTCAAAAATAATTTTATCATCTTCTAGAACGTGTCGCTCTTCCTGCAGAAGCTGCCGCAGTCGCTGCTGTAGTCGCTGTCACAGGTGCTGCTACAGGTGTTATTGCAATGGAAGTAGTGGAAGCCTTGGTGAACCGTCCATCAGGAATCAATAGTTGAGCAGCGTCAATTAGATCATTTGCAGCATCAATAAGATTAGGGGAAGTATTATTTAATTTTTCAGCAATACCATTAATTAATGAAGTAATAGCTGAAAAATCTGATGGAGTAAGAATATCCAATGCTGAAATCAATTTTCTTACACGACTTTGTACATAATCGTATGTACTATATGCGTTAGGATCAGTTTGTTGTACCAAGGTTTTTGCCCTGGTTAACTCGGATTCCAATAAGTTGGCTTCATTGGCGACTTTGTTTTTTTTAGCTATATCTATGCCACTTGCATTAGTTGTTGTATTTGTAGTGGTAGTATTATTATTACCCAACGCGCCATTAATGGCACCAGTAGCGGCATTACCTGCTCCAGATTTTATAGTGTCCCAGAGGCTGGCGTTAATATTATCAAATAACATTCCCATAACTAAAGTTAACGACAATAATTTAATTACTTTTTTCATTATATATCTCCTTTTTATTTTTCTTACTTTTCTTACTTTGCCAGGTAAAAGTTAAATTTACGTTAATTATTTAAAGGTTGTTCGTTTTTTTTAGGGAAGTAATTTTCTATATTATACAGTTCCATATTTGGGAGGAAAGACATATGGAATCATATTCTTAGCGTCTTTACTAGTATTGTTGCATGTTTTCTAACAAAAAAAAATCTTGTAAAGTAAACTAGAAACTAATAGATTTACCCTGCGCGGGCGTAGCTTAATGGTAAAGCCTCGGCCTTCCAAGCCGATGACGTGGGTCCGATTCCCATCGCCCGCTCCAGTTCATTGCAGTGGAGACGAGAGTTTAATATAAAATTTGTCAAAAGGGTCGTTTTTAATCCCCTGATTCAGTTATTGATTGCGATGCTAGCGGCATCTGCGCTTCACTCTAATCTAGAACCGAGTGTCATTAGATTTTTTTTGACTGTCAGCGTGTGTTTACGTGAACTATTGGTCTTTGTACTGCCGTTTTTGCTTTTTAGTTTTGTGGCGGTCGCGTTATCTGCTATTCCCCGGGAAGGAATGTTTTTTGTTGTCGGACTGATGGTGGTTGTTTCCATATCTAATTTCCTAAACATATTGATTTCCGGGGGAGTTGGTTTTTTCATTTTGTCTGGAATGGAACCGCATCCGATATCGGAGTCAAAACTGATTTTTTCTCCATTTTTTGAGTTGAATCTTCCACATGTAGCTGAAACCATTCACGCTTTATTTGCGGGAATTATTGTGGGATTCGTAAATTCTATTTATCCTAATAAGCGCGTGTCTTTCATTATACATTTTTTGCATGATTGTGTGTTAAAGTTCATGAAAAAGTTTTTTGTTCCTCTACTGCCAGTATTCGTTGGGGGATTTCTGCTGAAACTTTTTTCGGAAGGCAGAATGACCGGATTTGTGGAGCAAAATACAAAAATCTGTATTATGATGTGCGGATTTTTATGGTGTTATTTGGTATTGTGGCTATTGGCAGCGGCTTCTTTTAGGCTAAATCGTGCCGTTGAAATATTTAAAACTGCTTTTCCGGCAATTGTCACAGCTTTTAGTACTATGTCCAGTGCTGCCGCTCTGCCGCTTTCATTGGTGGCAGCCGAAAAGAACACCCGAGACAAGGTTTTAGCCGATGCGGTGATGCCGCTCACGATGAATTTTCACATGGTGGGAGACACGATTGTGGTTCCGATTATGGCTATGATCGTAATGTTGACCTTCGATCATCCTCTGCCTAGTTTGCTTAACTTTATTATGTTTGGAGTATTTTTTGTACTAAATAAATTTGCCGGTGGGGGCGTTCCCAGTGGAACCATAATGGTGACCGTTCCGGTTTTAAGAGAATATCTTGGATTTGATGATTCCATGATTGCGTTCATTATTGCCTTTTACGGAATAATGGATCCAATTGCCACTTCGGGGAATGTTTCGGCGAATAATTTCTTTGTTATAATATTCCAAAAGATAAGGAAGGGCATAAAAAGTAAATTGGCTATTGGAAGAGTATAATGAAAAACCTACAGGAAAAAATAGAGCACTTATGGAATAACTCCGCCGACGCAGAAAATCTTATCTACGTCCACAAGGTTTTGGAAAAATTGAACAGAGGTGAGTTGCGGGTTGCTGAAAAAATAAACGGCTCATGGATAACAAACGAATATTTGAAAAAGGCCATTCTTTTATATTTCAAGTATACAAAATCGCAACTTGTGGCGAGAAGCGATTGCAATTTTTTCGATAAGATTCCACTAAAGACCCAAAACTGGACTATGTCTGATTTTATTCACGCTGGATTTCGGGCGGTTCCTGGGAGTCTCGTTAGATACTCGGCCTATATTGCGCAATCCGTGGTTCTCATGCCATGTTTTGTTAATGTTGGGGCGTTTGTGGACGAGGGCACCATGATTGACACCAACGCTCTTGTTGGAAGTTGCGCTCAAATAGGGAAAGGGTGCCACATTTCGGACGGAGTTACTGTTGGAGGAGTTCTTGAACCTCTACAGGCAACTCCGGTGATCATTGAAGACAATTGTTTCCTGGGAGCGAAAAGTGTCGTTTCGGAAGGGGTCATTGTGGAAGAAGGATCAGTTCTGGGAGCGGGAACGATTTTATCTTCCTCCGTAAAAATTGTCCACAGGGAAACCGGAGAAATAAGCTACGGGAGAATCCCATCCTACTCGGTTGTAGTGCCGGGAGCGTATCCGTCTGGAAATGTCAACCTTAGTTGTGCGGTCATTCTAAAACAGGTCGACAAATCAACTCGGCAGAAAACGTCAATAAACAAATTATTGAGGGAAGATAGCTCCGTATAGCGGCAAAGAGATATGCATATCGGCAGACAATACCTCAATTCATAATTATACAATAAATTCTTTTAATCAATT
>JAISQI010000043.1 GCA_031274295.1 Holosporaceae bacterium | reverse complement strand
TTCCATACCAAAATACAATCCAAACTTATCTATGCTATTGTTTGTAAAGTTTTTACTACTTCCAACGGAAGCTTCAAACTTTTGCATGGCCAAAAGCAGACCTAACAACCCTCGAATTCCATCGAATGAAACTGCATCTTCCCGAGCAGACTGGCTAATGTCAGCATAAACACTTGGCCCACCGTCGGCGCTCTCTTGAGCCGATTCGCCACCTAAAACCTTTGGCTCATCGCTTGATTCTCCGGAAACAGCACTCGCAAATGCACATAAAGCTAAACAAAACCAACCTGGAGTTCTCACTTTAACCTCACATAACACCATTGCAGGGTAGTATATCTCAATTGCATTTAAAAAACAATTAAAATATTGTATGGGTGAGAGAAGCATTTTCCGTTCTTTTTATCGTCTTTTTCTCCCTCATCTAAAAAAAACGATTGCACCCTAGCCACGGCGACGCGACCATTGTATAATGTCGGAACTTTCGCGAAAGAGACACAAGTATTGAATCAGTCAAAATTGGTAAATTTATATCAGGAACGAGAAATGAGAGTTTTGCCGCATAACATCGAGGCGGAGCAATCACTTCTTGGGGCGATCATGTTGAGCAACGAATGCTTTGAAAGCGTATCGGAAGTTCTTCTGCCCGTACATTTTGCGACTTCGATCAATGGAAAAATTTATGACGCCCTTGGCAAATTGATATCTCAAGGATTTGTAGCTGATCCCATAACGCTCAAGGCCTATTTTGAAAAAAAAGACGAATTGAAAGACGTTGGCGGAGGAGATTATCTAATTCAATTGGTAAATTCCGTCATTTCCATCGGCGGAGTAGAGGACTATGCCAAGCTGATATATGACATGTACCTGCGGAGACAATTAATCTCGATCGGCGAAAACATGTCCTACAGCGCTTCGACATTCGATTTAAATGTCCCAACGGTAGATCAAATAGAAAATGCCGAAGTGAAATTATACGAATTGTCCACCTCTAACAGACGGGGAGAGTTCATTCCATTTTCCGGGACTTTGGTAAATACGGTAAAGATAATCGAAAAGGCCTATAGAAGTGACAATCGTATTACGGGAATTACTAGCGGATTCATTGATATAGACAAATGGCTCGGAGGACTAAATAGATCCGATTTAATTGTACTCGCCGGACGTCCGTCGATGGGTAAAACCGCCCTTGCAACCAATATTGCGTTTAACGCCGCCCTTGCTCATTTAAAAAATACTGAAGGTGGAGGGAAAGTTGCGTTTTTTTCTCTTGAAATGTCATCCGAACAGTTGGTTACCAGAATTTTGGCCCAGGAATGCGCCATTCCATCCGAAAAAATACGACGGGGGGAAATACGAGAAGAAGATTTTTCAAAAATCATTATGGCTGAAAAGCAATTGGTCGAACTCCCATTGTTCATTGATGATACTCCCGCTCTTACCATCTCTTCGCTGAGAACAAGAGCTCGGAAATTGAAACGCCAACATGGAATCGACCTAATAGTCATCGATTATCTGCAACTGCTTCAGGGAAGCACTGATAGGCAGCGTGAAAATCGAGTACAAGAAATTTCTGAAGTTACGAGATTACTGAAGGCCCTAGCCAAAGAGCTGAACGTCCCCGTATTGGCTCTGTCGCAATTATCGAGAGCCGTAGAATCGCGAGACGATAAGCGTCCGCAACTGGCGGATCTCAGAGAATCAGGATCCATTGAACAGGACGCCGACGTAGTTATATTTATCTACCGGGAAGAATACTACGAAGAGCGCCGCCAACCTCCTCCTGATACTGATAAACATAAAGAATGGACTCAAAAAATGGAAAAGATTCATAACCTGGCCGAAGTGGTCATCGCCAAGCAAAGACATGGCCCCATAGGTACAATTCGATTGTTTTTCGACGGTCGTTACACAAAATTTGATGATTTATCGGAGAGTAGAAAAAGTGGCCACGAATAACTCCCTGGAAAGCGTATTGGAAAAAGTCGAGCCTCACGTATTGGCCGTCGCCGTCGTTAATCTGAATAACGTCGCGAAAAACTACGCAAAAATAAAAGAAGAATTGCCAGAAAAAACTCAGATAATAGCCGTCCTAAAGGCGGATTCCTACGGATTCGGCGCTGTTCCGGTGGGCAAAAAGCTTTATGGGGAAGGATGCCGAGGATTTTTCGTCATCACAGTTAATGAAGGTATAAAAATAAAACAAGCTTTGCCGCCAGACGCGCAGGTCTTCGTTCTCACCGGTCTACTGAGTGGCACCGAAGACATACTACTGCAATACGGACTTATTCCCGTTTTAAATAATTCCTATCAATCTGATTTGTGGACCAGTTATGCGAAAAAATTAAATAAAAAATTAGATGCGGTCCTACACATCGACACGGGCATCTACAGAAACGGCTATTCCTATAAAGATATGGGAAAAGATCTCCTCGATATAAGAGACAATCTAAACATAATTTTCGTTATGAGTCACCTGGCGTGCGCTGATACCCCGAACCATCCATTAAACAATCTTCAGCTGGAGCGATTTAAAACGATCATGCAGTTTTTTGGCAATATAAAGGGCTGTCTTTCCGCCACCAACGGCATATTTCTGGGAGAGGATTATTTTTTTGACGCCGTCAGACCCGGGAAATCCCTTTATGGATTTTCCATTCGTGAAGATAAAGTCGGTTCTATGATTCCAGTGATGGATATTTTTTCAAGAATCGTGCAAATAAATCATTTGAAACCCGGCGATACCGTAGGTTATGGGGCGACGTTCACGGCCGACCGTGACATGACCGTCATAACGGTTGGTATAGGATATGCGGACGGATTTATGCGAAAATTTTCTGGATTCGGCCATGGATTTTTAGGAGGGAAAAAAATGCCGTCGGTCGGAAGATTATCAATGGATTACATGGTTTTCGACGCCACGGAAGTTGAAGAATCTCATCTAAAAATCGGAAATTGGGTTGCTTTAACCAACGCTACGGATTATACACTTGAAAGATGGGCCCTTGAACTAAACACCCTCCCGCATGAAATTGCGTGTAGGTTCGGCCCAAGAGTTAAAAAGATATACATAGGAGAGGTATAGAGCAGAAATGTTTAGACCATTGGCGACTTTGGGAAAATATACTCTCGCGACGCTAAACGAGATAGGAAAAGTTTCAGTGTTCGCGGTACATGGAATTAAAAATTGTTTTATTCCTCCTTTTTATTTTAAAGAGATTTTGCATCAAATAATGGTGGTTGGATTTTATTCGCTTCCCATAGTCGGATTAACCGCCGTTTTTGCGGGCATGGTTCTCGCTCTCCAAACCTACGTAGGATTTACCAGATTTAACGCCGAAGGAGCCGTTGCATCCGTCGTTGTAATATCAATCACCCGGGAGCTGGGCCCTGTTTTTGCAGGATTGATGGTCGCCGGACGAGTAAGTTCATCCATAGCCGCAGAAATAGGATCCATGCGGGTCAGTGAGCAAATCGACGCTCTTTTGACACTCCGGGTCGATCCGTTCAAATTTCTCGTCGCTCCCAGGATTATAGCGGGAGTTCTGATGGTTCCCTTCCTGGTGCTCATAGCGGATATCATCGGAGTAATGGGTGGTTTTTTAGTTTCCACAACGCTGCTGGATTTTTCTACGGGTTCCTATATTTCGCAAACGATCCAAAATATGATGGCGATAGACGTAATTTCAGGACTTGTAAAAGCCGCGACTTTTGGTTTGGCCGTTTCAATATTCGGATGTTTTCACGGTTTTTATAGTGATCTCGGCGCAAGGGGAGTGGGAAATGCCACCACCAGCGCCGTTGTTTCTTCCTGCATTGGCATACTGGTTTTAAATTATCTATTAACAGCGTTGTTTTTTGGGACATGAGTAAAATAATTTTCAATGACGTTCATAAATCGTTCGACGGCGGTCTTCAGGTTTTAAACGGAGTTTCCCTAAGCATAAACGAGGAAGAATCTCACATAATACTCGGGCAATCCGGATGCGGAAAATCGGTTTTGCTGAAATGTCTGCTTGGAATAATAAAAATCGATTCCGGAGAAATCCTGGTAGATAAAATCAGCATAAATGATGAAAAACATTCCAAGGAATATCTGAAAAAATTCAGTATATTATTTCAAGGAAACGCGTTGTTTGATTCCATGACCATCATAGAAAATGTGATTTTTGGCGCCAATCAGATTAACAAAAACAAATCAGAATGCCGGAAAATCGCAGAGGAAAAACTATTGGCCGTGGGATTGGAGCGGAGGGTTTTCGATTCCTATCCAGCGGAAATATCCGGCGGTATGCAGAAGCGTGCGGCCCTTGCGCGCGCAATCGCCATCGAGCCGGAAATATTATTGTTTGACGAACCGACTTCCGGACTGGATCCAATCACCGGGGGAGTAATCTGCAATCTACTAAAGGATACACTTAAATCTTTAAAAGTCACGGCTCTAACTATAACGCACGACATAAAAGTGGCGGAGTTTTTGTCCGATCGCGTATCTGTTTTGAACAAGGGCAATATCGTCTGGACTGGCCACACCCAGGACATGGAAACCTGTGGAAACGAATTTGTGGAGAATTTTCATCGCGCGTCAAACGCCATATCCAATAAACAGCGGTAATGGATTTTCCGTAAACTTACTTCTTCTTTTATGGTCGCGATATTGATATTATTCAACATTTGTGGAGAACTAAAAATGAAAAGGATAATTATTTTCCTTGCCGTCGTCCTACTTTCGGCCGTTGAAGCCGTTTCGCCGGACAAAAAAACCAAGACCAATCAACTCATAAGCGCGAAACAGGCGATTTTAATTGACCATGAAACGGGAGAGTGTCTCTTCGAAAAATGCGCCGACGAGGAATGCGTTCCGTCTTCCATGACAAAATTAATGACCTTATATCTGTTGTTCTCGGCGATTTCGTCCAATCGCATCAAATTGGATGATGAATTTCCCGTGAGCGAAATAGCCCAGAAAATGAAAGGATCCCGTAGTTTTTTCCAGGCCGGAACACTGGCCAAGGTTGAAGATCTGATCAGAAGCATCGTTGTTCATTCCGGAAATGACGCTTGCGTCATAGTGGCGGAAGGACTGTCCGGAGATATAGAAACCTTTGCTGAAGAAATGAATGAAAAGGGGAAAGAATTCGGGTTGCGAAATACAAATTTTGTAAATCCAACTGGAATGCCCGACGAGGAGCATTTTTCCAGCGTGCGAGACCTGGCGACAATATCCCGAAGGATAATTTCTGATTTCCCGCAGTTTTATCATTACTTTTCAGAAAAAACCTTCACCATTAATTCAATAACGCAGCAGAATCGCAATAACCTTCTTGGAAATTCACTAAAAGTGGACGGGCTTAAAACTGGAAAAACAAATTCCGGCGGATATGGCATTGCCGCATCCGCAGCAAGTGAGGGAAAACGCCTCATCGCCGTGATTAATGGATGTAAAACGTCCAAAGCAAGAGCGAAGGACGCAAATAAACTGCTGGCCTTGGGATTTAGAGAATTTACTCCCTTTAAAATAGCCGAGGCGGGAAAACAGATCGCAGAAATTTCCGTTTGGTTGGGCGTAAAAGACAAGATAGGTCTCTGTCCCCATGAAGACGTTACCGTCCTAATGCCTAAAAAATATAGAAAATTATTAAAGGTTGAAGTGAAATTTAAGGAACCCATAGAAGCTCCCATTGCACTGGGAACTAAACTGGGCGAATTGGTTTATAAGTACGGAACTGTTACGTCTCAAAAATATGATTTATTTGCGCAGGAATCCGTCGGCAGAGCAGATTTTTTCCAGAGAGCAAAGTTGTCGCTGAAACACCTGATTTTTGGCGATGGAGACATAAAACAAGCCGTAAAATCCACTATCGGTGTTACCAAATCCGCCTCCGAGGCTCCATGAATTCCATCGGGAAACTCATTACTTTTGAAGGCGGAGATGGAGTTGGGAAATCAACTCAAGCTAAACTTCTCGTTCAAAAATTATCCGACCTGGGGAAAAAAGTTAAATTCACAAGGGAACCCGGAGGAGAAAAAATTGGAGAAGAAATACGACAAATTCTCAAAAATTCTCAAAATATAGATCCCGTGTGCGAAACTCTGCTGCTTTTTGCCGGTCGTCGAGATCATTTCATAAAATTAATATCCCCCTGGATAAACCAGGGGTACTTTGTTATCTGCGATAGATTTTACGACTCTTCCCTTGTGTATCAAGGAATACTAAAGGAAGTTCCCATCAATGACATTATGAAGCTAAAGCAAATAGCCGTTGGGGATTTCGAGCCCGATTTTACAATATTGCTCGACGCAAGCATCGACGTTTCCATGCAACGTATGTTCGCTCGTAAAATAACCAACGACGACGAATACGATAAGATGGATCGACAAAAGCACGAGCTAATTAGAAAAGGTTACCAAAAAATAGCCGAAATTTTCTCTTTTCGCTACGCAGTGATAAACGCTGAAAAATCTGAAAAAACAGTGTTTGCAAAGGTATGGAAAGCATTGGAAAATACGATAATTGACGGCGATTAAAAAGAAAATGAGAATACATTTCTCAATGTTTCATTCTCTCTAGAATTGTTGAGGATATTTTATCGTCCTTATCCTTACTGCCGCGGGATGATCCGAATTCAAAGCTATAGGCATCCTTGAGACAAGCGCCGAAAATTCCTGATATGGTCGATATTATGCCCACAACTTCTCCGGGCAAATCCCTTTTATAAGAAGTGAGCATCAACAAACAGAAAATTAATCCCAAAGCCGCGCCGATGACCATAATATTTAATCTTTTGTTGCGACTGTAGGCGTTTATTATGCTTACATTGCTGTTGTTCTGACCGTCCGCAGATTTGGAACCGGACATTTCCGTTCGTCTGATTTCGGTTTTAGGAGTCTCCGGTTTCACCGTATTTAATACTCCATCTATTATTTCATTTTTCGCGGATTTTATAGAATCCAAAATTATTTTTTCTATCGTCATTTTTTTCTCCTTAATTCATAAAAATGGTGAGCGCCAAAAATTCGTTTTGGCTCGAGGTAAGCCGCCCAGAACGGCTTTATGGTTTTTTCGTGATAATGGTCGCATCCATCCGTTATGTCCGGCCATTTTTCCAGCAGAACATTTTCCGCCACTTCGAGACAAGTTTTAAAAATTGAACATTCTCGAGTAACATTTTTTATTTTTTCATAATTTACATCTTTTGAATTCCAGCAGGAAAATTGGTATGGAGCCAAGCAGACGTCGCTGATGGTTTCGGCAAAATTTTTATTTTTTCTATTTACGACGACACTCGCGATTGCCATTAGAGAAGCTATTCCGAATTTATATAATTCTCCCCTGCCTTCTCCGTACAACGTTCTGGCGAGAATATCAAGATCATTTTTTGAGAATTTCATAATTCCTCTCCGATAAAGTTAATTGTGATTAAATTGGTTTTTGGTACGTGCAGAATTGCATTACTTCTATAGATGGATTTTTCTTTGGTATTTCTATTTGTTATTTCTATTGCGCAGGCTCCGTTTTTCAATTCGTCATAGAGAGTTATCTTCTGCGGCTCGGAAAAATTCTTTACCCCAACAAATTGATACCCGGATTCTTCTCTTTGATCTTCACAGGGATCAATTCCAAGACTTCGCAATGCGCTCAGGGGGGATATTCGCAGGCTTAGCGAATTCCCGTCGTGCACTGCCCGAAAAATACATGACTCTACCAGCTGCGGATGCATTCCATATTCGAAAAACCCGCCGTAGGGATAAATCTTGCATTTCGCAAATGTATGTTCATGCAGAACTGCTCCTTCTTGATCTACGATTTCTGAAATTGAATGCGAACTAACGAGAAATTCCTTTTCAAACAGGCAGTTCGAACGTAAATTTATCCGATAATCTCCGAAATCCTTTCCAACAAAATTCTGAACGTCTTTTCCCAGGACGTATCCGCCGATATTCTCGAAATTTACCACCACTTTCGAACAGCAGGACGCCGGGTTGGATATATTCGATTGAGAATCAATTTTCGGATTATTATATATTTTTGTTTCCGCTATTAATTTCGCATTTTCCCTTCGTTCCATATATATATCGCTTGATATTTCAACCGACGTCATGCTGGCATTAAGCATAATAGAATCGGGCCAAGCGTTCGCCACCGAGACCTCACAATTATCCTGCTTCGATTCCATCATAATATAAGTTGATAAATTTTCGTCCGTATCCGGCACGTCTAGAAAATCGCGGTAATATCCCGTAGACAAAGCTCTTATTCCTCTAGTAAGCGTCATTTTTCCCTTTCATATTCATTCGTCGTGGACGGATTCCAAAACATCGAGCAAACATGATTTTGCTATTTCACCCGGCCCCCGATCTGACCCAACATTTAGCGCCAAACTCGGAAGAGTTATTTCGCGCGTAATCACCCTGCTTGTATTCAGCGGATGAAGAGAAACCTTGATTTTTGTCGGATGTTTTTTCAATTCGTTTTGCAATTCCGAAACATTGCGCGCCGCCTTCGAAGAAAGAATAGAAATCTGCTCCTCCGGCTTATTTTTTATTTCGATATTTTTCACAATGTCCGCCGGATTTATCTTGCTATCGTCGTCCGCTATTTCAATTTCGTAGGAATTGAGCTTTTCGAAATTTCTCAATTGATCAGAGTCGCAACACCCGATGGTGAATTTCATAATTCTGTGGTCGGCGTTTCCGCTAAACGTCGTTCTGATAATTTTTCCAGCTATAAATCCATTTTTAAATCTTCTATCTCGGATCGTAATTTGATCATCGACGGTAGCCGCCATGAATTTTTTCGCCTCGACACAAAAATCTATTTCGATGTAGCGGGACGAGTAATTGATCAACGCAATTGCTTTTTGCATTGCATATTTTATGGCATTTTTTCCCCGAGTCTTTACGAAAAACGACGAACTCGTTTCGTCCGTCATGGCGTCCGGAATCTTCTGTTCAAAATCCCATTTGTCCATCTCGAAATTTTCATCAGAAACGTGTGGAGATTTACACTTCCAAACATCTTCTCCGCGCTGAATCTTATCGCCGTACCCGTAGTAAGTGAAATGATTCCAGACTTGGTATTTTTTTGGCGATTGAATTGCGTTCAACCGGAGATAAACATTTTTCTCCCGCCCGCCAGGAGACGACGAGTTAATAATTTTTATGTTCACAACCTCGACTCTTTTCTGTTTATAAGCCCAGTGAAGAATTAGTTTTCCGTCGAAATAAAACCGCTTGAACAGCACTTTTTTTCTGTCCGCCGACTCGTTCTCCTGGACATAAAAATTGGGAGATAAAACCGGATGCGTTTCGCCAACGTCGGTCGAATTCATTTCCCGTATATCACAATGAGCTAATTTGTATCCCTTTTTTTCGGAAAAAATATTTTCGATTCCAGATTTGATATTTGTAAATGAATTTATTAGGTGTCGATCGAATTCTCGAGCCATAATTGGCATAAGATCGATAATTCCATATTCTTGCTGAATCCAACTGGCGGACAGCTTTAAATTAACGACTCCGTATGGCTCTCTGGCTATTCTAATCCTAATGGAATTTTGCAGGATTTCATTTCCACTAACATCAAAGTTTTTTCGTCCACAATTTATGTCGGATAGCGATAATTCTCCATTTTTCATATTCCAGTAGAAAATTTTATTATCTCCTTCCAAAAAAATAGTTGGATTTTTTAAATCATTCGATGAAAAAAACAGATCATCGAAGAGAATATGTCCTCTCTCCTTCTCGTGTTTATTGACGGAACGATACAGATTGAAATTTCTGCCGGAAAACTCGCGTAATTTCATTTGATAGTCGTCGGGTTCTGCGATAAGTTCAATTTCCATTGTCGAATTGCTAAATCCAACTGGAAAAGCCACCAATCGTCCAGAAAAGAGTAAATCCACCTTTCCTTGTCTTTGGATACCTATTTTGGCGTACTTTTTATTTAACAAATCATTCGAATTTTTAGCACCAATTGATACTTTTGCCATTGCAAATCCGCATTCTTTTTGAAAAATCTCTAGAGCTATTATTTCTTCATCGCCGCGCCAATTGTTTTTTTCTTCATGGAATACAGCGCTCCAGTCAAATATTATTTTCATCTTCTTTCCTTTTTTCTATAAATGTTGTATACATCTACTATCTTGCAATTTCGTGGAGAATTCATGACTTTAAGTGGAAAAGGTTATTATCAAGGCCTATTTTTCCTCATGATGACGATGATCGTAAGTTGCACTAACGACATCATCGTAAAATTTGTTGGACAGAGATTGGACTCCCTCCAGGTGATCTTTTTCAGATTCTTCTTTGGGTTAATAACCTTATTTCCATTTGCCATTTTGCAAGGAAAACAGATTTTTAAAACCCAGCAACTTGGATTTAATCTAATAAGAGGGATACTTGGAGCGATAAGTATTTTCCTGTATACGTATTCCGTCATATATCTTCCGCTTGTGGAAGTTATAACAATTCTATGGACCATTCCTCTTTTCGTTATTATTCTCTCCATATTTTTTCTGAAGGAGCATGTTTCCATTATGAGGTGGACCGCTACGATAGTCGGATTTCTAGGATTATCTTTCATCACATTGTACAACAGTAACGTATCCGTCTCCCTGCAATGGCTATATATAGTTCCGATTGCAGCGTCATTTTTGTTTGCAGCGCAGGATGTAATGATCAAAAAAATTGTAGATGTGGAAAATAGAGTCACCATGCTTTTATATTTCGCGCTCGTTACAAGTATCATTTCGTTTATTCCAGCGCTTCTCGTATGGAAAACGCCGACGTTGTACGAGTTCTCCATGCTGTTTTTGCTCGGAGCCGGAGGCAATCTCATACAATATTTCATTTTCAAATCCTACAGTGCAACTGATCTGTCTGCCCTGTCTCCATTTAGATATATGGAGTTCCTGTTCAGCGCCTATTTTGCCTTCGTCTTCTTTGGAGAAGTGCCGGGAGTAAACGTCCTAATTGGAGCGTTGATTCTAATTCCGAGCACATTTTATCTGGCTTACAGTGAAACGCGGCGCCCCTGTGTCACCTAATCCGGCATTAAATCTCTTCGAGTATCAACTTCCAGCCGTTTGATACGCCCCACTCGTCCGTTTCCAATGAAAAATTGATGACTTTCATTATTAACCACGGACGAAAACCCACAAAGACCTTTTCTTCATAGGTTTTGCGCAACTCCACTTCATCATTAGTCGCTCTAAACTTTATGGCATCTCCCAAATTATTAATAACGCAGATGGAGTCCTCCACCGCAGGACGAACAAGTCCGACTTTTAGTTCTCCTGGATTTATAACCTGCCACAAATTTTGTATGCATCCGACCGAAATCTGTGATCCGACCCAAATGCCACTAATAATTGGAGAATTAGTGTCTTTACAGGAGATTATGCTCCTGTAGCGTCTGCGTTCTGTGGTTTCCAGAAACAATAAATCTCCGTTAATTGATTTTCTGAATTCTCCATTGGGAATGGGGGATAATTCTTGCGTACAATTTCTAGCGCTTTCCGGAGGTAATCCAGAAAAACCTAGTATAAGATTTGTTTCATTCATCTAATCCATCCATTCTGGCATAGTTGTTGGAGTCATTCTGGCCAAGCATTCCAGATACTCGGCCAGATCGTCTATTTCTTCTGATTCTTTTTCGTTCATATTCTATTCGTCCTCGTAAATAGCTTCCAATTTCAATATTGCTATTAAATTCAGCACAAGATTGTTCTTTTTACTTTCGATGGAATTTATTTTGGCTTTTGCGCTTCCGATTGTGGCCTCCTCCTGAGACAATGTCAGTTCCCGACTGATAATTTTATTAATTGCCTTTAGAACTTCGAAGCTAGCACCGGTGACCTCTTTATCATCTACAATCGTAATGGAGAATTCCACCCGAGACATTAGATTCTTTCCCGGCAAAATATTTTTTAATTCAAAAATCAGATAGGGAGTCTTTCGCAATTCTTCCGGCGGATTTGATGGAAAAATTGCAAGCTCCAGTTCTTTTCTTATGGCATTTATGATGCCGAGATCCCAGGGTATCATATTATTTTTTCCTTTGTATTTTTCTAAAAAATTGAAATCAGTTGACAGTTGCGTGGAATAAAATCAAATCCTGAGACGGTTCTACTATTGGCAATTGAGTTGGCGTGAAAATTTTATCCTTGATGCTCACGCGAAATTCGCAAGGAAAATCATGTTTCCACTTTATGGTAAAAAGGTACAACACTCGCCTGGATGAAATATCTTTGATTGAAATGGAAGCCCAAACTTCGTTCCAAAATTTATATTCCGAAACCCAGAGGTTATCTTGGGACAATTTTTTCTCGAGGGTTTCTATTTTTATCTTCGTGTTAAATAATCTCATAACTTCAAAAAACCCTCAGATTTAAAAATGGGCCCAGCAGCTGTTTAACTCCTTGAGAAATCACGCTATTTTGCTTATAGGAATATCTTTCCTGGAATGCGTTGGCCACCAGCATCAGATTGGCTAATTTCAATTGATAGGGAATATTTTCAACGCAATCGGCGATCCCGGCCTCGTATACTACGTTCACGGAAATTTTTCGCCGACTGACGCTGAAAAACTTTTCACTATTAACGCACAAATAAAATTTATTACTCACTTTTTCCAAGGAGTATTTACCGGGATTAATTTCTGCCTCATCGACGGCGACGCTGATAATCTTGATAATAGGAGGTTTCGGCAGCGTAATTCTCATGGTGCCGCTAAAGATACTTGGGTAATCGCTTTCATGAAAATCAAAATCGCAAATCGAGCTATCGTGCAATTTATATTCCCATGTTTGCTTCATTATTGATTTTTGAATGATGGATTCCATCGCTTCCCGAGTGGATCTTATAAAACTTAAAATAAGATTGTCATCAAAATCGTGATCTATGCGGAGATAATTTTTCGCCTCTTCGAGCGTAATAATCTCGGACGACGGTTTTTCTATTAGATTTAGCTCCATCAATTTTCCACTCCCCGCTACTCTGTTTTTTCGTTAAATTTCAACAGCTTAATCGCGTCAAAATCCACAACCGCACCCCCCGTACGTTTAGTTGCATAGAATTCCACAAACGGTTTCGACGTATATGGATCGCGTAAAATCTTTAGACCTTGCCTGTCCACAATTTGATATCCGGAATGGAAATCGCCAAAAGCCATGGCGGTAGATTCTGTTCCTTCTGCAAGGATCGGCATGTCGTCATCAATAATCACCGGATATCCCAGCAAAGTTGACGGAGTCGCTTCTGACAAAGACGGCTGCCATAAACAAACTCCATCTTTATTTTTCAATTTTCTAATTTCAGCAAGTGCAGATCTAGACATAATCCATTTTGCATTTTTTATATAAATCGGCTTTAGAGAACAAACCATATCGACCAATAGATCGACGGCCGCATCAATATCCGTAAACTTACCCGCGGCTCCGCTGTAGAAATGCTGAAGCTTGCCGAAGCTCCTCTTTTCTTTATCCTCGGAATCCACTTTCAAAAAGCCAAGCGGCCTTTCGCTGCCGCTGCCGTTTATGAATGCGTCATTTTCTAGAGCGGCGATTTTCTCTGCGATTTTGGTCGTTAGCCATTCTTCTATGTCAATCTGAGAATCATCCAAAAGTTTTTGGCTGACCTTCGGCTTTGCATATATTTCGTGGACGGGTATTTTTATTTTCTGAACCTCTGGAGAATCAGTTTCTTCTCTTTCCTCATCACTTCTTGCCACCCATCCTGCGTCCGGCATCTGGGTATCCATCAACAGGTCCACAGAATTTGAAGAAATCGTAATAACTCGAGAAATCGCTCTCATCGGAGACAATAATTTCAATCTATCATTGATTCGCAGAGTAACTTCCCGGGGAATGAAGCATTCGCCGCACGATCCGTCTTTATCGCTGAGAGATTTTGTTAAAAAATCGTCGTTTCCTTTGCGAATGTATTCGCTGAAATCAGATTTCTTATACACATCTCCACTTAGATTTCCCGACAGCGGCATTGTTTGATTGCCCTCATTTTTCGTCATATTAACTTCCATTTTTTTCATCTTTTCTTCGCTATTTTGAATAAACTCTCCTATGTTGGCGTTTAATTCAGAAATGGCTTCTTCTATTTCCTTATTCATTTAATTTTTTCCTTTATTTTTTGTGATATCGCTTTAATTTTTCCAAGAATATTGTCGCAGTACTTTACGTCTTCAACCGTTGCGGATTCGCAAGCTGGAAAAGTTACAATCGACACTTCCAACAAATTAATATCCGTCAGATATTGCTTGTTATTTTTGAAATAATTATTTTTAACCTTATATCCGATGGAAAATCCGTCTATTGCTTTGTTTTTCAGCAGAAAATATACCTCTTGCGCTTTTGGAATTTCCAAAAGCAATCTCGCTTTCACGAAAAGGCCGTAGTTATCCTCGAAAATTTCATTTATTACTCCGATCGGATAATTCACATCGTGCTGCCAGAGCAGTTTTGGTTTTTTTCCTCCCGCGGCAAAAATTTCAACTGCATTGGTGAAGGCGCCTTTCATTACGATATCTCCATATCCGTCCACCACGTTAAATACGCTGGCATATCCGGATATTTCTCCATCTTCGCTTATCGATTTTAAATGCAGATGTTGCGTTAAATACTTCATTTTTGTTCCTTCATTGGCGGATATCCTAAAATTTCTCTTTTTTCGTTTATAGTTAGGAAATCCGCGCTTGATATCTTGTTCCATAAATTCTCACGCCTAGATATGAGTGCGTGAACGGCGTCCAAATCAAAAACCATTTCAACCTGCCGACCAAACCTGACCGACAACCAACTGCTAAATTCGAGGCGAATGAACTCCGCCAGAGGAACTATTGTATCTTCCCAAAAATGAAGCCTGGCCTCTTTGTAATTCGCAAAAGCGGAATCTCCATGGATTCCCATAAGCAGCGGAGGAACTCCAAACGCTAGAGCGATTTCGCGAGCGGCGAGATTTTTTCCGGTATTAAAATCTAGATCCCGAGGCGATAGCCCCATTTCCTTCCATTCGAGTCCGCCCTCGAGAACCATGACTCGGCCTGAATTTGCCGTTCCTTCGTAGGCGTCGCGAATATCAGACCGCAGCTGCTGCCGCTGTTCCTCTGTTAGATTTTCTGAATTTTTAACCACCAAACATCCGGAGGGCCGACCGCCATTTTGCAAAATCGATAGATTATGCTTCGACATTTCATTATGCTGATCGATGGCACGCAACGCCGCATGTAGCGGACTAAACCCGTACCAATCATTTAATGGATTAAAAAACTTCAAATGCAACATATCCTTTTTTTCCACGGGAAATTTGGATAGATCCACAGAGTACACATACGACTCCACCGCTGTTTTGGATTTGTTGGGCACTATATCTACGCGATCCGTACGTAAGCAACGCAATTTGTTTTCGTTGTCACAATTTACAAAAGCGTTTCCGGATATCAGAAGATAATTCACCAGATTTTCCAAAAAAGAACTTTTAGTTTGCGATTCGTTTGGTCTATTGAAAACATTGGTTAGAAATTCGTCTTCTTTTCGGTCATGACAACTCCTTATGGAGACGGGAATCGATGAAATTCCTCTGGATATTAGATTAATGGCGCGAAAAGCAAATACATTTTTCTGAAATCCCTCTGCTGAAAGAGCGTCGTATCTACATGGCGTCCATTGCGGACTGTTGATTCCTTGATACGTAAAAAATATGTCCTCTTTTTTGGCGCTAAAATACTTCAGCAGATTAAGCATACTTGCCCTCCATGGTAATTTTTCGATTGTTTTTGTTCTGAACAATATTATGTTCCTACATTTCTTCTAACGAAACAAGGTATCCGAAAAAAATATCAATATTACAATGCACTAACTTGATTTTTTAGAGGCATTTTAGAGACCGTTAGCCATTATTACTTTTAAATAGGAAAGTGATATGATAGTTTACTGTAGTTTTTCGCCGCCGTGGCTCAGTGGTAGAGCACATCCTTGGTAAGGATGGGGTCGTGAGTCCGATTCTCACCGGCGGCACCAGAAGTTTTCCATATCCTCGACAGTGAGTCTCCATTTACCCAAGAGGAGGCTATTTTCTCTGATTTTTACCCTAATTTGTTGATTTTCAAAAAAATATTTTATGGTCAATAAATTCTATTAAAAAAATGATTTAGATGCGCAAAGTATGGCGTAGCTGATGGATCCCCCCTAATGAATAACAAAAACAACGCGCAGTTATCTATCCTGGAGGAAAAAAAAGGCGGAGTATTTGGACTGCCGAAGACAATCTGGATCGTCAGCATCGTAAGTTTCTTTTCAAACTCATCTTCGGTCGTCATTACCGCGTTCTCTCCGGAGTTTATTATCAACATTCTTAAAGGATCCGACGCGGATATCGGTTACATAAGGGGGCTGTCCGAAGGACTCTCCTACTTGGTAAAAATGTTTTCTGGCGTATTTAGCGATTGGCTAGGAAAAAGAAAAATACTCATGCTGATCGGCTATTCCTGCGCAGTATTTGCCAAGCCTATGTTTGCACTTTGCAGAGGATTAGGAATGTATATTTCCGCGCAGGTTTTAGAAAGAGTCACCAACGGACTAAGAGATACCCCCCGAGACGCACTAATTGCAGATTGCGCTCCCCGGGAATTAAAGGGAGCCAGTTATGGAGTTCGTCAAAGTTGCGCATTTTTGGGCTCCATGGTCGGAGCAATAGCAGGATTCTTGATACTCCAGCATTTCGGCGGATCTGAATTTATCGTTCGAATCATTTACATATTTGCCATGATTCCCATTCTTATTGCCGTTCTCCTCATATACTTCGGCATAAAAGAGCCAAAAAACATCACTCGGCTGAAAGATCGCAAAGGTTTTCCCATAAAAAAGGCAGACGTGAAACAGTTGGGAAACGACTTTTGGTACTACATTTTCATATGTTTTATATTTATGTGCTCCCGCTACAGCGAATCTTTTCTGATACGCAGAGCTCAACTATTGGAAATGAAAGTACAGTATGCTCCTTTGGTTTTAGCGCTCATGTATCTTTTCAATTCGCCGGTATCAAGAATTGTGGGAGATTGGTCCGATAAACATGAAAGGAAGCTCTTTCTGGCTTTTGGATTTTGTATGATGTTGGTTTCCTGCATAGTTATGGCTTTGGCAACTGAAATTTGGCACGTAATGCTCGGAGCCGCAATCTACGGTATTCACTATGGAGCAACCCAGGGTACTTTTTACGCAATGGTGTCAGATTATTCTCCTCCTCATATAAAAGGAACTTCCATTGGAATTTTCAACCTAGTCTGCTGCGTTGGGATGTGCATTTCAAACGTTATTACGGGCGAACTATGCAAAAATTACGGAGCCGAAACGGCCTTTCTCATAAATTCAGCGATCACGTTCGTTGCCGTAGTCGGAGTAATGTTTATACGGAAGAAAAAAACAAAATAGGAGGCTCAATGCGAGAAGAAACCAAACGTTTTGTTTTAAGTATCGAAAACTCGCTAAATCTCATGCGGAGGTTTCTTTGACCTCGATTTCCTAAAAAAACAGGCGATCGAACTGTCGGAATTAAGCGAGTCCAGCGATTTGTGGCTAGATCAGCAAAAAGCAAAAGAAGTTATGCAAAAAAAATCTCAATTGGAATATGAGATTGAAAGATTTTCAAAAGCTGAATTAGAGTTTTCTGATCTAAAATTAATGCTGGAGCTCGCCGAAGAAGAAAACGATGAAAATCTCATCGCGGAAATTGAGAATAGCGTTGAAAAATTATCAGATTATATGGAAATATACCAGCTGGAGAGTTTTTTTTCCGGTGAAGCCGATCAAAACAGCTGTTATTTGGAAATTAACGCCGGAGCTGGAGGAACAGAAGCCCAGGACTGGGCGCAAATGCTGTTGCGAATGTACGCGCGATGGTCTGAGAATCACAAGTATTCTATAGAACTCATTGATGAAAGCATTGGTGAAAAAGCCGGAATCAAATCAGCCACTATAAAAATCAACGGAACCAAAGCCTACGGATGGCTTAAAGGAGAATCCGGCGTGCATCGACTTGTTCGCATTTCTCCGTTCGATTCCAATGCTCGCAGACACACCAGTTTTGCCTCCGTTGGCGTTTATCCGGTAATCGACGATTGCATCAAAATTGAAATAAACGACAACGATCTAAGAATAGACACCTACCGCGCGTCGGGAGCAGGGGGACAACATGTAAATAAAACCGAAAGCGCTATACGCATAACTCATATTCCAACGGGAGTTGTCGTTCAATGTCAAACAGATCGCTCGCAACATCGCAATAAGGCAATAGCCTTTGAAATGCTCAGATCTAGACTATATGAGTTAGAACTGCGTAAAAAAGAAGAGCAAACGAATTCAATTAGTAAGGACGAAATTGGCTGGGGACATCAAATTCGCTCCTACGTGATGCAACCATATCAGATGGTGAAGGATCTTCGAACTGGATTTGAAAAAGGAAACGTTTCGGCAGTTCTTGACGGAGACATAGATGAATTTCTCAAGTCTTCAATAAGTTTCAATGTCGATGCTAAAAAATCGTAGATAGAATACCTCGCTCCATCCCGAAACATTAAATTTCATTGACACAATTACACGATAGAATGTATCATCTGTTTTTTATAATTGAGATGGAGTTGAAATGTTTTTTAGAATAATTTTATTAACATCGAGTATACTTTTCTCTTCAGTCCATGCAATGCACAAAACTATTAGTTGTTACGGAGAAGCAGATGCTATCTCCACCCATAATGAACATAATCATAACCATGTGGTTTTAGGCGAAAATGCCACTTTGAAAAAGACGATGCCTCTTCTTGAAGACATTTTAGCATCTCGTGGAATAAAAGAAAATCAACGATTTTTTATACAAACTGACCTCGATACCGCCAATAAATTGGCTGAGAGCAGAATCATAGCATTTTCCGCTATACTCCTGGACAGAACGATAAAAAATTATTCGCTGATACTAGTGACATTAGCTAAGTTAAGAGAGCTAGCGACGGGGGATTTAAAAGAATTCAACGTTCAATGGATAAATTCAAATGTTAGGATATTGCAAATCAACGATCAATAAGCAGAAGACATGCTTTTGGTTGTATAATTAAAGATGAAGTTAAAATTTTCTAGAATAATTTCACTAATATCGAGCGTGTTTTTCTCTTCAGTTTATACATTGGACGAAAAATGGGCGCCCTTCAAGGAGGGTATCACTTTAGCAGAAGCGTTACCCATTATCAAAGAACGTGTAACAAATAACCAGATAGAACAAATTTTTATGTACGCTCCGAGGCGATATATAAAGAAAAATATTCCCCAGGCACAATCACATGGATTTAATCTATCCATCTATGATTCTAAACTTCCCGATTGTCCCGATCTTGAATGCGTTGCCATGAATTGGGATACTCTGGCTTGGCTTGCGGGCACGACGAAGGGACATTGCCTCATCAAACGGATAAATGAGGATGGCAGCAAATTGCAAATCATCGATCTATTTAAGTGCTTTGATTGTGCTGGATATTACTATCAAGTAGAGACTAAGGAATAACGCCGCGAAAATATCATTGTTTAATATTGCAGAATCAGTGACGATATGATAAAAGGCAATAATCTGAACGTTATTAAACGTTATTAAACGTTATTAAACGTTACTGAATGTTATTGAGGGTTTATGGCTAAAAAAATTGTAGGGTATATAAAATTGCAGGTGCCCGCTGGAAAAGCGAATCCATCGCCTCCGATTGGACCGGCGCTAGGACAAAGGGGCTTAAATATTATGGAATTTTGCAAAGCGTTTAATGCGCAGACGCAATCCTATGAAGCAGGAACTCCGCTTCCGGTCGTCATAACGGCCTATGGAGATAGAACTTTTTCCTTTGTCATTAAGTTACCTCCGGTTTCGTACTTCCTGAAGCAGGCCGCCGGCGTTGCCAAAGGAGCGGCGACCACCGGGAGAAGCGCCAATGTCGGCAGCGTAACCATGGCTCAAGTAAGAGAGATCGCCGAGAAAAAAATGAAGGACTTAAACGCAAACGACGTCGACGCCGCCAGTATGATGGTCATTGGATCGGCTCGTTCAATGGGATTGGAGGTTATACAGTAATGGCTCGCTCAGGGAAAAGATATAAAAAGATGGCCGCAAAAATGGAAGTGAGTAAAATCTTCAGTCTTGCGGAAGCTGTTTCCTTTCTGAAGGAAAACACCTCCTGTAAATTTGACGAAACGGTGGAGGTTGCTATCAATTTAAACGTTGATCCCCGCGCCGCTGATCAGAATATTCGGGGAATGGTGGCCATGCCTTCCGGCACTGGAAAAACGCTGCGCGTCGCTGTATTTGCTAAAGGAAATGCCGCCGACGATGCAAAAGCTGTCGGCGCAGATTTCGTCGGAGCGGAAGATTTAGCGGAAAAAATCACCTCCGGAGACATAGAGTTCGAAGTTTGCATCGCCAGTCCGGACATGATGGGAGTCGTTGGTCGTCTTGGTAAGATATTGGGTCCTAAAGGGCTCATGCCAAACCCAAAATTAGGCACAGTTACTCCAAATGTTGCGGCAGCTGTGAAAAACGCCAAGGCAGGACAGGTGGAATATCGCCTGGACAAGACGGGAATTGTCCACGCCGGACTATGCAAGCTGAGTTTTGCCAAAGAAAAAATCGAAGAAAACATAAAAGCCTTTGTGGGAGCGGTGGTAAAAGCCAAACCAGCCGGCCTAAAGGGGTCCTACTTGAAATCCGTAACGATTTCCAGTACCATGGGCCTCGGCTTGAAATTGGATACCGCCGAGGTGTTTAGTTTTTAGTATTTGAGAAGTCTATCGAAGACCATCGGTGCGCATAGCTTAAAAATACCGTTGCAGATTGACTAGATTTATTCTTGTTATTCTCTAGTTTTCGATATTCTCCCTTAATTTTTTATTGTGGAGAGAACAGTGAAAAAAAGTGAAAAATCAGATGTAATTGCGAAAATGCAAACGCGCTTCAAGGGAAGCGAAGCTGTTTTCGTCGTTCATCAAGATAAAATGACCGTCACAGAAACTGAGAACCTTAGAAAACAACTGAGAGACGTTTCTTCCACCTATTTAGTTTCCAAAAACACATTGGCAAGATTGGCGATAGAAGATACGGATTTCCGCTGTATACTTCCGCATTTAAGCGGACAGACAGCGTTGGTATTTTCCAAAGACATAACTAGTTCTGCGAAAGTCATATGCGAGTACGCTTCCAAAAGCGAGGACAAAGTCGTCATTGTTTGTGGAGGATATGGTGGAAGGTTGTTGAGCGCGTCGGAAGTTAAGACGCTATCTCGACTGCCGTCCATGAACGAGTTGCGGGCCAAAATTATTGCCGTTGTTCAAACGCCGGCACAGCGTATGGCTACGCTACTACAGGCGCCGGCATGTCAGATTGCCCGCGTGCTAAAAGGCTATTCTAAAAAATAATTAAATGGAGGAAAAAGAAAATGGCTGCAAATTTAGATAAAATAGTTGAAGAGTTGTCAAAGTTGACGGTTTTGGAAGCCGCCGAGCTCAGTAAAAAGTTGGAAGAGGTTTGGGGAGTCTCCGCCGCTGCTCCCGTAGCCGCCGCTGCTCCCGTAGCCGCCGCTGCTGCCGCCGTAGAAGAGGAAAAGACGGAATTTGATGTCATTTTGACAGATGCCGGTGCGGGCAAAATCGGAGTCATTAAAGTCGTAAGAGAAATTACCGGACTTGGATTGACGGAAGCAAAAACGATCGTTGAATCAGCTCCTAAAGCAATCAAAGAAGCTGTATCCAAAGACGAAGCCAATAGCTTGAAGGAAAAGCTAGAAGCTGCTGGCGCAAAAGTCGAACTGAAGTAATATTAAATTACCGCAGTAGTTGATAAACGTCCTTTCGAACAGAATTACGCGCAAACGTCAGGTTAATCTTCTTTCCCGATGGTATTGTGATGCAGGTTTTGGCGGCGCTTGAGATTTTCTGCTCCGTCCTCCAACTTTCTTCTGCGCATACTTTCAGCGAATAGAAGTAATTTTTCGCGACGGCGCATTCCAGAAAAATACGTCCTCATCCGAATCGTCGACCGTCAGAAGCGCCGTAATAAATCTTTTCGGCATTCTAATATCCCTTTTTTGTCAAAATCTGACCACGTATGACAGGAAAATATTAATTTTACTTAAAAATCATCTTTAACCGCATGATTTTACCGATACCACCGACCTTCAGGCACGAATAACGCACGCCGTATTATTGTACTAAAAAGCTCCCCTCCAAAACTGGTCCCATTTAGGGGACAATCTCTATATTAGCAATTATATTCAAGACCCCCTCTTTTCTAGGGGACAAAAAAATGTTATGATTATGTTCGCTTATAGTCGGAGCAATTTATGAATGAAAAAACTTTCGAAGAGGGAGAGTATGTCGTTTACCCCGCTCACGGAATTGGGATCGTAAAAGGGTTTGAGCAACAAAATATTGCCGGTAGTGTATTAAAAATGCTGGTTGTTTCATTTGATAAAGATAAAATGACCATAAAATTACCACTGAACGGATCAACTACGTCAAAACTTCGCAAATTGTGTTCAAAGAAGGAAATGCAGGAAGCCATAGATTGCCTCAGAAGCCCGACTCGTGTAAAGAAAATGATGTGGAGTCGTAGGGCGCAAGAATATGAGACTAAAATAAACTCTGGAATTCCGATGTCAATTGCCCAAGTAGTAAGGGATCTCCACAGAACAGCCACTCAACCTGAACATTCTTACAGCGAACGTCAAATTTATCAGGAGGCTCTAGATCGATTGATAAAGGAGTACGCCGCCGTTACCCAGATAGGCGAGAAAGAAGCGATGGCCTTTCTGGAAAAAGTTCTGACGGCCGCCTAAAGACAATAACTTTAGGGAATATTTCAAAAAATCTTTTATTTTAACAATAAGTTGTCTAATATGTTTCGTGCAACTATCTGTCGGGGAATGTATGAATGTATAACTTGTCGCTTTATGACGTTAGGGAAGGACTTTCGAACAAGAAATTTTCTTCCGTTGAACTAACCGAATGTTTCCTCGATAGGATAGAACAATTTAATGATTTAAATGCGTTTATCACCGTATGCGCAGATCGAGCTCTGGGATCCGCAAAAAAATCGGATCAGAGAATTGCCGAGGGAAAGGCTATGGAATTGGAAGGCATTCCTCTGGCCATAAAGGATTTATTTCTTACCAAGGGAATAAAAACAACGGCCGGTTCAAAAATGCTTTATAATTTTATTCCACCCTATGAGTCCACCGTAACTAAAAAATTGTTAGACGCCGGAGCTGTTTTTCTTGGAAAAACTAATATGGATGAATTCGCCATGGGCTCGGCGAACATAACGAGTTATTACGGAAACGTTGTTAACCCATGGAGTAAAGACAAAAAACTAGTTCCGGGCGGATCATCGGGCGGGTCTGCTTCCGCTGTTGCCGGACATTTATGTGTTGCCGCCACGGGGTCCGACACCGGAGGATCGATCCGACAGCCGGCGTCATTTTGTGGAATTGTTGGACTAAAACCAACCTATGGAAGATGCTCCCGTTACGGAATGGTAGCTTTTGCATCATCTTTGGATCAAGCAGGTCCCCTTACAAAAACGGTTCGGGATGCTGCTATTTTATTAAAAATAATCTCCGGATACGATGAAAACGACTCCACGTCATCAAGAGAATCAGTTCCGGATTTTGAATCATTCGTCGGAAAATCCGTAAAAGGGATTAGAGTTGGTATTCCAAAAGAATATCACATGGCCGGAATGTCCGAAGAAATTATAGAATTCTGGAAGAAAGGAGCTGAGCTGCTAAAGGAAGCAGGAGCTGAAATTGTAGACATTTCTCTTCCCTATTCAAAATATGCATTACCCACCTATTATATTATTGCTCCTGCGGAAGCTTCTTCTAATTTATCGCGCTATGATGGAATTAAATATGGCTTTAGAGCCAATGGTGTTTCTCTGAATGAAGTCTATGAAAACACCAGAGCCGAAGGCTTTGGCGACGAAGTAAAACGCCGTATTCTTGTGGGAACATATGTGCTGTCGGCTGGATATTATGACGCCTATTACATGCGGGCTCTAAAGATTCAAAAGCTAATTCGTCAGGATTTTTCGCACGCGTTTGAAAAAGTGGATCTTTTGCTGACCCCAACCACTCCTAACAGCGCCTTTGCATTTGGAGAGGAACCTAAAGATCCGGTTACCATGTATCTGAATGACGTATTCACTGTGACGGCTAATATCGCTGGGTTACCAGGAATTTCCGTTCCAATCGGTCTTGACAAACAAGAACGTCCTCTGGGCTTACAACTGATAGCTCCGCATTTCAAAGAGGATTTATTGATACAAGTTGGGAGCGCACTAGAAAAATCCGCCAATTTCCCAACTTTAATGGAGATCGCCCAATGAATTACATTGAAACATCCACTGGTAAGTGGGAAATTGTTATTGGATTAGAAGTGCACGCGCAGGTAATATCCAACTCGAAGTTATTTTCCAGTGCTTCAACTAAATTTGGTGTTTCTCCGAATGAAAATGCATCGCTGATCGATGCGGCTTTTCCGGGCACTCTTCCGGTGATCAATTCGTTTTGCATAGATCAGGCTCTAAAGACGGGTCTCGGATTGAACGGAAAAGTCAATTTAGTATCATTTTTCGATAGAAAAAACTATTTCTATGCGGATTTGCCTCAGGGATATCAGATAACTCAGTTTTATCATCCGATTGTTAGCGGCGGGTATGTACAAATAGAAGACGCAGCCGGAGAAACCAAGAGAATAAATCTAGATCATATTCATATGGAGCAGGATGCGGGAAAAAGCATTCATGATCAAAGTCCAACAAAGTCGTTCATAGATCTAAATCGTTCCGGAGTCGCTCTGATGGAGATTGTGACTAAACCTGACATGAAAAGCGCAGAGGAAGCCGCAACTTTTTTACGTAAATTGAGGTCTATTTTAAGATATTTAAAAACCTGCGATGGAAATATGGACGAAGGAAGCATGAGGGCGGACGTAAACGTCTCCGTGCATCGTCCGGAAACTGAATACGGAACACGCGTGGAAATAAAAAATATCAATTCCATAAAATTTCTCATGACCGCAGTTGATTTCGAGGTAGAAAGGCAAATTAAAATTATTGAATCCGACAGAAAAGTGGAGCAGGAAACGAGGCTGTTCGATAGTTCTACCGGAAAAACCAAAACAATGAGATCAAAAGAAGACGCTCAGGATTACAGGTATTTTCCGGAGCCGGATCTTCCTCCGCTGATACTTACGCAATCTAGAATCGATGCAATTCGCAATACAATTCCCGAATTGCCGGACGCCAAGGCAATTAGGTTACAACGCGACTACAATTTACCTAGCTATGACGCCCATCTGATTGCTTCGGAAAAAGAAGTCGCTGATTTTTATGAAAGAGCTCTGGATAGTATTAAGAAGGATGAGAACGCGGCAAAATTGCTTTCCAATTGGATCATCGGAGAACTGTTTGCTTTACTCAACAAACACAATAAAACCATCGAAGAAAGTTCCGTGTCTCCGGAGCATATGGGAGAATTGATCCTATTGATAAAAACCAATGTAATTTCAGGAAAAATAGCAAAAGATGTGCTTGATCTTATGTGGAAAACACAAGAATCTCCGGATAATATAGTTGAAGCCAACGGATGGAAACAAATTACTTCCTTTGACGCAATTAAAGATTCTGTCAAAGAAGTGCTTGCCAATTACCCTGACAAAGTTGTCGAATATCAAAACGGAAAAGAAAAGCTTTTTGGCTTTTTTGTGGGGGAAGTAATGAAAAAAACTAATGGAAAGGCTAATCCGCAGATATTAAACGAAGTTTTGAAAAAAAATCTTCCAATTAGTTGATTTTTACAAGAAAGATTTACATACAATGTGCCAAATGCTATATTTTATATATTTAAAAATAGAGGAAAAATAAATGTACGATTTTGATCAATTGGTAGAAACAAAGGAAAAAATTTACTTTGGTATAATGTTAATTATTTCTATCTTACTGTACACTGCTTTATTCATTTCAATTGTTGGCATAGGTTATTTATTGGCGGGCGCTCTTGCGATATACTGCTCCAATGGACTGTATATTGGATATCTAAAGCAAAATGCGGTAAAGGTCTCCAAGAATCAATTTGGAGACATCTACGCCATAGTGGAAAACTACTCCAAACAACTTCAGCTGAAGAAAATTCCAGAAATTTACGTACTTCAGTCGGGCGGTGTTTTGAATGCCATGGTTTGTCGATTTCGTTATAGAAATTTCATGATTATCTTCTCCAACGTGTTGGAATTGGCTTACGAGCAAGGCGAAGAAGCTGTAAAATTCATAGTAGCTCACGAATTAGCTCATATAAAAAGGAAACACCTATCCAAAAGGGTATTTGTTTTACCGGGAATGCTTATTCCATTTTTGAGTAGCGCCTATTCCAGGTCCTGCGAGTTTACCTGCGACAATATCGCCGCCCGTCTAGCTTCGGTTGAACCGACCAAGGGTCTTTTATTACTCTTAGCTGGACAAAAATTATATAATAAAGTAGATACGAATGAATTTTTGAGTGAGAGCAAGAAGGAAAAAGATTTTTGGACTTGGTTTGCGGAGATCATTTCAAGTCATCCGAGCCTTAGTTCTCGCCTGGCAAAGCGGATTGCCTCTCACTAATTTGTTTTTGTTATTTTTGTAGTTATCAAGAGATGGTTTTGAGTAAAAAAGTAGAAGAAAATAAAAAGGCTAAAGCTTTCCCGTATGTGGGAATTGCTGTTGCAGTGTTTTTTTTGCTTTCATGTATATGTTTTATCGCTACAATAAAATGACGTTGGAAAAAGCTATTGATTTATCCAGCTGCAAAATCAATAAAACCATCGGTAAAATCGAAGGACAAGTAGATTCTCTAAAAAATGATGTTCTACGTTTAGACAGACAAATAGAATCCGCTCCTGCGAATAAAAATACGGAAATACTTTCAGATAATCGCAGCCAACTAAGGAAAAAATGGAAGACCTGGATGGCGCTTCGTTGCAAAATGGAAGCCAACGAAGTTTTCGAAGAAGAATTAAAAGCTTTCAATGAGTTGTTTGCGTGTGATAAGGAATTGATTGATTTGGTCGGCAATTTAGCCAAAGGAATTGAAGTTATCACAAATGGAAACGAAGGCAAAATTATGGGAGCTTGCAAAACCATATTGAGAAAAATAATAAAACTAAAAAAAATCAACCAGAGAAGATTAGCAGAAATTTCTGGTTATGTGCTATCATCGATCGACAATTGTAACTAGGAGAATAAAGAATGAAGTTTTTAATAGGCTTATTTAGGGTCACTGTAGTTGTCGGAGTGATAGCAGTCGGCGTTTATTTTTTTGGAAATCATCAGAGCTTCAGGCAAATGTTTCAAGATGCTTTGGACCATATAAAATTATGTATTAATTTGGTAAAAGAACATATATAACCAAAACGTTATTCCAAACTCAGCAGTTGATAAAAAAATGATAAAAAGACTTTCTTTATTTTTTAAGATGGGTTTGTTTTTTTCGTTGCTATTTTTCGCTGTCCGCTACAGTGGAATGGTTTCCTTCGATGTTGATGGCGATGCAGTTAGCGTTCATTCCGTTGTAATTATACTCATTCTGGGGGGATGTTTTTATTTTTATAGGTTAATAAAAACCGCCATTTTGAAAGTATTTCCTCCCAGATCCAATTATCAAAAGGGACTTGATAATTTGCAGTTGGCATTTTCCGCAATGCTGCTGCGAGACAAATTTATGATAGAAAAATTTCTAAAGAAATCGGAAAAGTATCTGGGAGATATGCCTATAATTTTATGGCTCAAGGGGCAGCAAAGTCTAATTGACGGCGACGAACATCGCGCCAAGGCGACTTTTTATAGTTTATGCGAACGGGAGAAAGATACAGTACTCGGGGCCTACAGTTTATGTCAATTGGCGACTAAAGCTAAAGCGGACGACGACGCTCTAGCGGCAATAAATTCGATACTTAAAATATCGCCACACAATCAGGATCTAACGCTTCAAGCCGTAGCAATCGCCGTAAAAAATAAAAATTTTATCGAAGCGAAAAAGCACTTGGGTGCGCTGAAAAAGTCAGATAAATCTCGTCTTATAGAAGCGATAATCTATTCGGAAGAAGGAATACAAAACCAAAATCCCGATTTAACAAAAAGAGCTTTTAAATTAGCTCCGGAGTTATCTGATAACGCCATTGTCTACGCCGAGCATTTGATTAATAAAAGCGAATATCGAAGCGCTCGTGATGTTTTAAGAAAGTCATTTGTCGCGGCTCCCAACAGAGAAGTATTCAACAAATATATTTCCGTCGGCAAGGATTTATCACATTTGGATCAGATAAAACTAGCTAGTAATTTGATAAGCGACGTACCGTGGTCTTGGATAGGATACTATGAGTTGGCCAAACTTTTCCTTCAAGAAGGAATGATACAGTCTGCATTCCAAAATTTACTAGTGGCATATGAAAAAGAACCATTTGATTTTATCGGCAATGAATTAACGAAAGTCGCCGAAAACTTGGAAGATCCAAAACCTGCTCAAGCTATAGAAATTTTGTCTCAACCATTAAAATTAAAACGAGTAAATTTTATCTGGAAATGCGCACACTGCGGATCAGAAGAACCTCATTGGGAATCCGTCTGCAAATTCTGCAATAGAATTGCTGAATACGAACGCATCCAGAAGGAAGTTCCGCTACTCATTAATTAAATTAGCTAGAGTTCGTCATATCGGTGCAAATTGATTTTTTTACCTGATACATTTGGGCAATTCCCAGAAGATCATCAAAGAGATTTTTATCCGTTCCCGTAAAAAACGTTTGAACGTTTATCGCTAAAAGTTCGTGAACTAATTTTTTTCTACTGATATTATCGAGGTGAACCATAAGATCATCCAGCAGCAAAACCGGAATTCCAGAGCGAGATTGCTGATAAATCCTTAGAGTGGCCAAAATTAAAGATATGAGAAAAGCCTTTTGTTCTCCGGTGGAGCACTGTTCTGATTCCAAAAATGTTTTGGGATGTTCCACCTGCCAAAAAGTTCTATGACAACTAACGGAAGTGGTTTGTTTGTCCGCATCTGTAAAACGATTGTGTTTCAAAACAGACGCTATTTCTAAAATAGCATCTTCCTCGGTTTGGGCTGTATAAATTCTCTCGATGGCTCCGGAAATACTAATTTTCGGTCTTAAAAAATCAGATGGATGATTTTTAAATATATTTTCAAGTACTTCTAGAAAGTTCAAACGGTATCGGGTAACTTTTATGCTTTCTTCGGAGATTTTCTTTTCCAGAACATCCAGCCATCTTTCGTCTTTTCTGTAGAAAATTACGTGCAGTCTTTCTTTTTGCAGTTTAGAAAGAGTTTTCAACGCCTGTTTATGTCCCGCGTCGTATCCATTAACCAGGTGATCGAAAAAACCTCTGCGATCAGATTGCCCCATGAAAACGTTGTTCATACTTGGGATTGCCCATAAAATCCATATAATTTCTTCGAATTTCGAAAGGGAATCGACGGAAACATTATCTATTTTTGCTAGCCTCCGGCCATTTTGCGCGCCGGTGGATAAAAAAGTCTTGTATTTATCTTTTTCCAAAGCCAATTCTAAATGCCACGAAAAGGGAGTTGCTTTTAGGGAGTTTAAATCAACAATTGTCGCTTTTCTCAGACCTCTATCGGAAGAAAACAGAGAAATCGCCTCCAATATATTGGTCTTTCCGGCGCCATTTTCTCCATAAAAAACAACAAATCTAGAAGAAAAACTCAATACCAACGTTCCATACGAGCGAAAGTTTTTGCAGCTTAGTTTCAGAATATCCGCAGACAAGATTTCAGATTCTCATCGGCATAACGACGAATAAAGATTCAGGCTCGGATTCATCCGTAATCAATATGGGAGATAACGACTCTTTTATGTGAATTTTAAGTGATTCTCCCTGTAAAATCTGAGCAACGTCCAGCAGATAATTAGCGTTAAATCCAGCATTCCATCCTTGACCAGAGTAGATGACTTCCACTTCATCTCTACCGTTTCCGACTTTACTGTTGGCTACGTAGCAGGCGAGATTGTTCTTTTCCAATTCTAATTTTACGGATCTAACTTTATCATCAGATATTACAGCCATGCGATCGATGATTTCGAGAAAATCCAGTCTTTTTACAACGAAAAACTCGCAAGTCGTTTCCGGAATGACTCTTTTGTAATCCGGGAAATTTCCATCGACTAGTTTCGAAATAAATATGACATTTCCAAGAGTAAATTGGATCTGATTAGCATTGAAGGCCACAGCCACATCGTCCGAATAAGTGTCCAACATTTTCTTTATTTCAAAAACGGTTTTTTTGGAAATTATCATTCCGTGGATATCGTTTTCCATATTTATATTTATCTCTGAAACAGACAATCTATGACCATCGGTGGAAGCCGCTTTTAGTTTTTCATCTTCCTTGTGAAAATAGATACCATTTAAATTATGCCGATTTTCTTCCGGCGAAATAGAGAATTTTGTTCTGTTGATCAACTTGTTAAGATCTGCGGATTTCACCGTAAAGCTGTATGATTCCCCCAATGGAACGATCTCTGGAAAGTCGGTACAATCCAGTGTTGATATTTCGAATTTAGACTTTCCGGCGACGACAACTAGTTTGTTTCCTTTTTCCGCCAATGAGAATTCCAATACGGCAGTGTCGGACAATTTCCTCACGATATCGCCGAGGATGGCAGCCGGAACCGCCACAGTTCCGGAAGTATCAACTTCCGCAGGAACATCTTCCATTATCGAATGATCCAAATCAGTCGCTTTTAGTCTGAGACCTGATTCGCTAAAGTCCAACAAAACATGTGATAACATTGGAACAACGGATTTCTTATCGGCTACGCCAACTGTATGCATTACCGCCTGCAGGAGGTCTTTTTTAGCAACCTTCGCTCTCATTACTCATCTCCAAAATCCCTCTCTAGGATAATACTTTTCGATTAGCAAAACAATAGTGGAGTTTTATGGAAGATGATTTCAATTCAGTAAATCGTATTTTTTGAATATTAACCATATATTAATCTTTATTTGTCATAATGAGGGTGTTAACGGAAAACAAAACATGGAGTTCATTATGAAAAAAGTATCATTTTTAGCGTTGGGAGTTTTTATGTTAAATAGTGTAGTTGCTATGCAGATTCCGGGGCAGTCGCAGGCTTCAAATACTGAAATAAGAATGTCGCCCGCGCAGATAAATGAAACAATTACAAAACTTGAATTAAAGGCTCAAAAATGGCAACGTTGGGGGCGAATCGGAGAGGTTAAAGTTCCATTGGCGAAAGAAAAGATAATAGGTGCGCGGAGAGCAGTAGAAGATTTGCAAAGAACAATACGTGGCTCCTCCGTTGTTAAAGAACGTGACCTCTCTCCCGGAGGGGCCATGGGAAAAATCAACCAATTTGGAGAAAAAGCTGAGGAATGGGTTCAAGTGGCCGAGCATGCAGCTCAAACCGGGCAATATATTGCCGGTCTAGTTGAAACATTGGCTGAAAGATTGGGGATTATGGAAAAGTTTAAAAAATGGTGTTGCTCGGCAGATACCGTTGCCCAGGAGTCTATATCTGTGGATGAGTCTGAATAATATTAAGTTTCTGACGCATCTCGGAAAGTAGCCGCCCTACTGCATTGGGATAAAATTTAAATGTCAATGCAGTTTTGCGTCGAAAGCCATGTAAAGATAGCCCTGAAAAACGAAGTAATTAAAATATTTCTTAATTACTTCGTTTTTCAGGAAGCGTCCCGGAGACTAAACGCAAAATACTTCAGAAAATCCATTTATTTTTCTCCTAATTTTTAGATCGGTCGCAGTTCCCCCTAAAATAAATAATATTATTTGTAAAAATTAACATTTTTGTAATCTTAATTTGTGTATATTTTTCTTTTCTAGTATTTTGATATGGGGGTGTACGCAATGATAAATTCTTCCGACGACATATCAGGCCTGGAAATAAAAGGCTGGGACTTATTTCAATTTGCAGTGATTAGCCCTCAAATCGCAATGCTTTCATATCTGAAAGTAAGCCAGCAAATGGTATCTCAACCTAAAAAAATAAAAGAGTCTCAGCAGGATTTACTGAATAGGCTTCTTGAATTGCAAAAATCATTTGTCAAAAGCATTTGCGATTCGGAAAAAGACAGCATAGATCTCAAATACAATGAAAAAGAGCAAAAATTCGAAGATGATGTTTTCGCCAATAACCCCATGATGATCTTTTCCCATAAATTTCATGAGACCTTATCCCAGTGGATGATTGACACTCTCAACAGTTTAGAAGGGGTGGATCCATTTTTAATGAATAGCGCTCGTTTCTTCATGAAACATTACATAAACTTGATGTCCCCCGACAATTTCCCATTTTTAAATCCAGTCGTTCTTAAGGAGACCTTTCACACCAAAGGAGAGAATTTCAAAAAAGGTATGGAAATACTAATGAACGATATAAAAAAGGGTACCATAACAACCAACGATCGCAATCATTTTCAAATCGGAAAAAACATTGCAGCTACTCCGGGGAAGGTTATTTTTCAAAATGATATCATTGAGCTCATTCAGTATTTACCGTCTACTCCGCAGGTTTTCGCCAGACCTATCCTTTTTATTCCCCCCTGGATAAATAAATTTTATATCCTGGATTTGAGTCCGGAGTCTTCATTTGTAAAATGGATGGTTGATAAGGGATTTACCGTATTCATGATTTCTTGGGTAAATCCAGACAAAAGATATAAAGACAAAGGATTTGAAGATTACATCAACGAAGGATTGTTAGATTCTCTTGAAAAAATCTATGAGGTAACAAAGTCAGCGTCCATTCACACCATTGGCTACTGTGTGGGAGGGACATTGATTTCCAGTTTTTTGGCATATTTAGCTCATCCGCTCTGTAAAAGACATCCTAAAATGAAGATTGCCTCCGCGACGTTACTGGCAACCTTACTGGATTTTGAGCATGCCGGCGACATGTCCATATTTATGGCGGAAAATTATTTGGATGCGATCAACGCTCAAATGGAGGAAAAAGGCTTTCTGGACGGAAGCATATTGTACAACACTTTTAGCGCTCTTAGAGCTAAGGATATGATCTGGAGATATTTTATTAACAACTATATGCTTGGTAAAAAACCCGGCCCCCATGAAATTTTATTTTGGAATTCAGACCCGACCAATTTAACTCGAGCAATGCAGACATTTCTCGCCCGAGATTTGTATAAGAACAATCTTCTAAAAACCGGAACATTAAAAACGTTCGGAGTACCCATAAATTTAAAACTTATAAAAACTCCAATTTATATGATTTCCACCAAAAAGGATCATCTTGTACCGTGGGAAGCGACCTTTGACGGCACGAAATTGTTCGGCAAAAATGTCAGATTTGTGCTTGGCGGTTCCGGACATGTGGCTGGAATAATAAATTCGCCAGTGAAAAATAAGTATTGCTATTGGATCAACAAAGAACATGTTGAAACGGCGCAGGAATGGCTTAATACGGCAACTGAAATTGCGGGTTCCTGGTGGAATGATTGGTTCGAATGGATAAAACCAATGACCGGACGTATGATGGATCCATTCCGGATCGTCGATTTCATACGAGACGCTCCTGGAATATATGTGAACAATCACACACCGGAAAAATTAAGCTAATAGGTATCCTTCCCTATGGAATGTATGATTGCCGATAAAAACATTGTATACTAGCTATCTAGGATTAGGTGGTGAAGTAAATGAATGTGCGTAGTCATGCGGAAAAAATAGTATATTTTCTAGTTTGTTTGTTTTTAATATCATGCTCGTCGAACGACGATATCGTATTTTTGGATTATGCGGCATCAGCTCCGATAAACAAAAAAGCTCTTGAGGAATTTAACTTCGTCAGCCGCATAAATGGAAATTCGTCGGGGTTCAACTTCCATGCTAAAATTTTACTGGATATCGAGAACAAATCTGCCGAGATAATTGCCAAAAAAATCAATGCTACGCCGGATCAGATTGTATTTACGAACAACGCTACCATGTCCAATAATATTTCCATTCTTGGCGTTGCTCGCAATTATCCCGGTTGCCATCTTATAACGTCCAAAATAGAGCACAAGGGCGTGTTGAATATATTTAAGCATCTGGAAAATTCGGGATATAGGGTTACCTATTTGGACGTGGATCGTTTCGGTAACGTTGACCTGGAACAGCTGACCCAAAGTATTAGAAGCGACACGAAATTAATATCTATTCAGACATTTAATAGCGAGATCGGCGCCATTCAAAACATGAAGGCCATTGGAGATATTTCTCGTAAGCATGGAATATTATTTCATTCGGACGCTGCCCAGTCGTTTTGCAAATATGACCTGGACGTGGACGACATAAACGTAGATCTGCTGACTATTTCCGGCTACAAAATTGGAGCTCCCAAAGGCATAGCCGCGCTATACATAAGGGACAAAAGCAAACTTCAACCGATAATTTTTGGAACGGGAGATCCATTTTTTCCAGGAACCAAAGCAACTTCATTGATAGCCTCGTTTGCTTCCGCCGTTAAAAATTTTCATTTTGATAAAACAAATGTAACTAGAAATTTTCACACGATGGTTTCTGAACTCTCAAAAATTAATGACGTGTACGTTAACTCTTCCACTCCGTCTCATGTGGTGTCCGTTTCCATCGGAGGAGTTTTGTTGAAAGATCTTTTAAAACATATGAAACGTTATTCATTTTCAGCCGGATGTTCCTGTTTGGGGCAGGAGCAATCGAATGTCATGCAAGCCATTGATCCTAAGGGTAAATTGCCCTCCTGTACCATAAGAATCAGCTTTTCAGATGAAACAAAACCAAAAGAATTAATCCAATTCGTACAGACTCTTAAAAAAACGGTGGAACAACTGCGCAGCGGAAAGATTATTAAAATCGGGTGTCAATCGGAAGACGAAACAAACGACCTGAATGATCGCCTGAAAAAAATAAAAAATTCCCTAAATCTTTAGGGGATTTTACAGATCATCTTCCCTGGAAAAGAAGTAACTTGAAAACATTTTCTCCATGGAATTCATACAGTCTTTAGACACTAGCATTATTATGCGATCGTTTAATTCTATTGCGACATTTTTTCCCGCCGGAATGATTTTATCGTTTCTCTCGATAAAGATAGGAATAATTCGATCTTTTTCATAAAGGGGCCTGGCAATTTGGTTTAAATATATGCAGGATTCGGTAACTTCGGCTTCGACAATGTATACCTGCTGATTTTTCAGATAGGACGCCGACAATATCTTCCCATTTCCAGACTGTTTGATTATTGTTGCGATCGTAATTGCGCTGGGATCAACTATGGAACATCCGGAATTTATTGTAAGCAAAGAATCGTAGTTTTTGTTTTTTGCTAAAGCTAGAATACGGTTCACCTTAAATTTTTTCAAAAATAAAGAGGACAATACATTAGTTTCATCGTGATCTGTAGCAACAATCGCCGTGTCCACATCGGAGCTTATTTCCTGTAACGTATCATGGTTGAGAGCATCTCCTAAAATTGTCGTTATATTCGGATAATCCTGCGAAATTTTTTCCGCCCTATCTTTTGATTTTTCAAGCATAGTAATGTTGGAATCAGGGGTTTGGGCGGATATTATTTTCATAATAAAAGTACCAATATTACCCCCGCCGATAATAAGAATTTTTTGTTTTCTCTGTGGGTATCCGAACAATTCCATAACCTCGTTAATATGCTCTGCGCCGGCTGCTATATAGACCTCATCGTTCGGTAACAGGACGTCTTTACTAGTTGGGAAAAAAGTTACGCCGTCACGAACTATGGTGAGCACAAACAAATTTAGATTAGTGATGCCTTGAAAATGTTTAAACGTTGTATTGAGAACTTCCGTGTTATCCAGGCATTTTAATCCTATGATTATTACTCGTCCCAACCTAATTACGTCGAAAGCTCCTCTTATGAGGACAACATCGGATATATGCTTGGCAATTTCCAATTCCGGATGAATTAACACATCAATTCCGAAATTATCTTTTAGAAACAACTCGAAGATGCTGTTTCCCAAAAAGGAACTCGACCTTGTGCGCGCAATTTTTGTTTTTATTTTGAACAAAGATTCCGCTAGCTTGCAGGCCACGATATTTTGTTCATCGTTGGACATGGTCGCGATTAAATGACTGGCATTTTCAGCATTCGCATTTTTCAAGACTTCTGCGTCCAGAGCGTTTCCCTGTATTATGTTTATGTTGGCAGAATTTCTAATTTCAAAAACAAGTTCCTGAGATTTTTCAATAACTGTAACATCTATCTTTCGGCTGGTCAGATAATGGGCAATTCCACGTCCAACCTGGCCGGCGCCTAGAATCAAAACATTCATTTTTTAGAAGTCCTTTTGGCTGATACTATTCCCAATGATTTTAACTTCCTATGCAAAGCCGAGCGTTCCATACCTATAAATTCAGCGGTTTTTGATATATTTCCAGAAAATCTGGCGATTAGAGCTCGCAGGTCGTCGGATTCGAAGTACACTTTTGCTTCCGTGATTTGA
>JAISQI010000065.1 GCA_031274295.1 Holosporaceae bacterium | reverse complement strand
AAATAAATTTAGGATGCACGATGCTATAAAATTAGAAACGGGACGTTTCGACAAAAATACTGGTTTGTCAATCTTTTCCCCTGCATTTTCCACTGTCAAGACATCTTTTTATTGCGCACATTCGTTCAAATGCATGTGACAGATCTCGTTGGGAGTCTTTTATTTCTTGGGAACTTGGTATTTGATTATCTTGGAACGATTCATTATTTTTTTCTGTGGTATCTGTGCGCTGATCGATGCGTCTTTCAACTTCTTCTTTTATTGATGGTGCGTTTCGCCAACTACAGCTGGAAAATGCTGGTTCTGATAACTTTTGATCATTTGCTGAATCGTCTAGTTTGGTTTGAATTTGTTGTATATGCATACTAATGGCAATGTTTAACAGTTGAGCATTGCCCGCAAATGCAGTTGACAATGCAGTAAATATGCTTGTACCAACACACGAGTTCAGGTAATTTTATTCAAAATTTTGTTGCACATTGAAATAATGGACGCAGTTGTCCAGTGACTGTTTTGCCTGTTCACTGTCCAAAAATACTCTGGAAAATTCGTCTCCATATGCCAACACGCTGAACAACGTTGACATTGCAAGCAAGTTATTTTCTGTCATTGGAGTTGTATTAAACATTTTAAATAATTCCACAAATTGGTTCTTCTCATTGCTTCCCAAGCGTTGGAATGTGTCACAGGCTGCATCTAGGGTATTATTTGGCAATAATTGCCTTTCGCTCGACGGCTCATTATCTTTACACAGTCCCTTCCCTCATAATTGTTTGGAAAAATTTTGCAATTCTGTTGCGATGCGTGGAATAATAAAAATTGACGATATTTCTGGCTGGTGCTCAATAAGTTTTATTGTACGTTCAACGGGTTTTTTTCTGCTGATTTCACTGGTAAAGGAGTTTGTTTCTCGGGGAGACATCCCGTTGATTCAGAACTAGCGGATAAGCTATCGTTAATATGCGTCCTGTAATATGGCCATATATAATTGATATTATGGAGTCAATAAATTTCCACACATAAATTGGGTTTAGTGTCGGCTCTGGCAGAAAATTATTAATTTTTTAGCCTGGCGTTGGCAATGTGTGCACCCTTGATCTTTTCATCGCACTTTTCGTTCCTTGGGGAAATTCATATTCAATAGGGTCAAACTGGAAACTTTCCATGCTAACTTGTTTTATTATCCCGGCATAGTCTTCTGGGACAGCCTGATGATGTCTACGATGTCGCAAATTAAATTTGTCACATCCTTTATCCATTCGCCTGTTGTTTTTATAACCAGCCCAAACGGTTCATGGTAAATGATAAAGTTATTATTTATGAGCAGCTTTCCATCGCATTTTCTTGTCTTCCAAACGTTGTAGAAGTGGTCTTGGATTTCATCGTATCGTAATATCAAATTTAAAAGATCGTTAGAATCGGTCGAAAAAAGCAGCTTGCTGTCCAGGATTGGGTTGTTTGTAAAATATATTTTTGTCAAAAATTTTATGGAGGCTTATGAGAAAAGGCTTTTTCCGAGTTACAATGCGAAAAGATTGGACGAGGCCAATATTACTTTTTACCGCAAGGAGCAGGGGAAATTTTTTGATATTGGGAAATTGGGTGGTATAAATTTCAATCTCCTTTCCCTGAAATTCCGCAGATAAAGCCGGCCTGCTGAATAAATGATAATTTTTTGGGAAAATTTTACAAAATGTAGAATCCGGTGTTGCTTTTCAATTCAAATCCTGGACAATTTGCTTCATTGCACTTGAGAATAAAAGGAATAAACAAAAAACTTAGAGCAAAAAATACGACCCGATTCCGAGGAAAATAAACATTCCTGCGATGTCGGTTATGGAAGTAAGAAAGATATATGAACTTTGCGCGGGATCACATTTGATGCGTGTTAAAAATATTGAGATAAGCGATCCCACAAGGCCGGATAATCCCATGTTAAGAATCATTGGCAGAAATGCCACCACTCCAACTCTTATATTTCGTGACCAAATACCGGTTACAACGAGGGCGATGAAGCCTATGATAATACCACTGAGAAGCCCTTTCAGCGTTTCCCTAAGAATAGCTCCTGGCGAGTCCCCATTGTGATATTCCCCCAAGGCGAGACCTCTGACGGCGATTGCCAGTATTTGGGAACCAGAATTTCCACTTAGACCGGTTATCATCGCCATAAAGACTGCCAGAACAGTACACTGGGAAATTCGTTTCTTAAAAATGTGCATGACGCCAGCTGTCATAAATGCAATACACAAATTTACCACCAGCCACGGTGTGCGCTTGAAAATACTCTAGGACACACTATCGTGGATACTTTCATCCCCGCCTGCTCCGTGTAGCTTTTGGATATCTTCCCTGGCTTCTTCGCGCAAGATATCAATGACATCAACGGGTAATGTGTTGAAGTGATTTTTCGCCATCATATGGGCGATCGTTTCTCTGTCCTGTTCTAGCGAACAGATATCCTCGATTTCACTGCACATCAGGCCGCCAATCTTGGAATGGGGATCCGTCCGCAGCAATTTTTGTATATTTAGAACTCCTACCAGATGCATTTTGTCATCGACAACATATAAACTCTCAAAATTTTCTGCAAAGTCCTTGTTTTTTCCCAAAAATTCAATGGCCTCATTGACCGTTATGTCTATTTTTAGGGTAGCGACGTGGGGAATCATGACATCACCAGCGGTATTCGGGTCATAGGTCAGCAGATTACGTAGGGTCGTGGCGACCTGCGATGGCATCTTGGCCATCAATCTCTCTCTTACGTCATCCTCCAATTCACCCAGCAAGTCAGCGGCATCGTCGGGGGCGAGGGAGCTTAAAATTTTTATGGCTTTGGCGTCCCGCATTTCAGAAATGATTTCTGCCGAATCGGAAACATTCATCTCAGCCAAAACTTCGGTTACGTCATCATCGGACAGCTTGCGTCAAACTATTTCCCTTTCTTCAGGCGAAAGCCTTTCAAGCCAAGCAACGATTTCATGGGGAGGGATTCTTGCCAATTTGATGGCATTCAAATTTTTGAAATCATTATCGGCACAATCCTGTAACTCCTCAAAGGAACAGTGCCTCAGAGATGCTTCCCTGTCTTTGATTTTTTTATTCGGCAACATTTTGCAGAAATTAAAGAACGAATGCGAAACTCAATGCCTCTGTATTTGTTTCAATTCATACGAGATATCAAGTAAATTTTAACAATATGGGCAATATTTTGAACTTTTTGCTTTATTTGCTTCCTTTCGTTCATAATTAATCTTTTCTGAGATTTTTTACTTTTTTGCTCTTTTATTGTAAGATTCGCATAATAAAATACTTGCAATGGGCCATTTGCTTTCCTCTTGTTTTCCCCATTTTTAATATGAAAATCACTAGTTCTGATGATAGAAAAATAAATAATTAAATTTGCAAGAGGAGTAAAAATAATGAATAAAGCTAACCTTATAGAAGAGATAAAAAGATTAAGTGGCGATAACTGTTCAACGGCTTATGCAGAACGCGCATTAAACAATTTTTTCCGGGCGATCATGAATGGTATCAAGACAACAAAAAGAATCCGATTGATAGGGTTTGGAACATTTTCGATTTCTAAACGTGCCGCTCGTGCGGGAGTCAATCCAAAGACACATGCTAAGATTCATATTCCGGCTTCTCAAACAGTTAAATTTAAAATTGGAAGCAAATTTAAAAAATTCATTGTTTCAGAGAGAGACAAAAGGAGATGTCCCCGGGAAGAAGAGAAGATTTCAAGGTATCGAGACATTGAAGTCATGCAATTGGTAAATGAAAAGTATTTGAATAATGCATTATTTTCCGTGGTGCTGAGGATAGACAACTGGAGAGTTGTGAGCGGGGCCATATAATAAAATGGACTGATGTGGAACGGGTTGTGTTGCCTAGGTTACTACGTTATGATTGGCATGTCTCTTCTTTCTTTTTTCTGTTTGCCTTGCCTATCCCTTTATCTTCTATCTTTGTTAGTTCATGAGTCCTGGTCTTAGTAATTTTTTTCAATTTTACTGAAAACGTGAATATCTGCCAGATGCAGATAGTCGGTATTATTTTCTCTGCAAAGATGAATAATGTGGACCTGGAAACGAGCCATTGGAAAAGTTTTGGCGTATTGGAAAAATGTTTTTTCGCTTTGTAATATTAAAAATACCAAAAATACAGATTTAGAAAAATTAGGAGAGGATTTGGCGGCCAATTTTTTGAAACGGAAGGGATTGGAAATTCTGACAAAGAATTGGATTTACTGAAAAGAAGAAATAGACTGAGTCGCACTCGAAACATGTCATGACATTTTGGTTTTTGTCGAAGTAAAATTAAGATTGTCGGATGCATCTACTTCAGGATATTTTGCTGTAGATGGAAAAAAGAAGAATATTCTGCGAAAAATGGATAAAGCGAATTGAAGAAAATTTGGCTCCACAAATATCTGCTATAGGTTCGACGTGGTCGCAATTAAGATAAATCAAGCAGAAAATTCTCACATGATATTGCATTACGAAAATGTACATGGGGCTCCATAAGTCTTGGCGCCAGCCCGATGCAGAGGACAGAGGCATCTCCCGTCACAGCAGTAGGAAGTACTCAGACACTACCTTAGTATTCTTCAAATGATATCAAACGAAATCTTTCGGA
>JAISQI010000047.1 GCA_031274295.1 Holosporaceae bacterium | reverse complement strand
CCACTCCTGATGGAATATGTATCGATTGTAGGCCGGAGTTAAAAAAGGCCATCTTCCCTATTCGTTTTAGGTTTGCCCCAAACACTATCTCTTGCAGATCTTTGCACTCATTAAAACAACAATCGCCAATGAACTCTACATGTGGGGGAACGGATATTGACTTTAGGCCGGAGCACATAAACGCTTTTCTATCGATTCGCTTTAGGTTGGAGTCTTCCTCAAATGTCACCTCGCCTAGACTTTTACACTCGCCAAAGCAATTTTCGCCAATGGACTCCACTTTTGCCGGAATGCGTATCGATTGTAGGCCGGAGTTAAAAAAGACTTCCTCACCGATTTGCTTTAGGTTGGAGTCTTCCTCAAATATTACCTCGCCTAGACTTTTACACCCGCTAAAGCAATTTTCGCCAATGGACTCTACTCCTGACGGAATATGTATCGACTTCAGGCCGGAGTTTATAAAGGCCCTGCGTTCAATCTGTTTTAGGGTGGAGTCCTTAGGGAACACCACCTCGCCTAAACTTTTGCACCCGTTAAAGCAATGCATATCGATTTTCTCTACTTTTGCCGGAATGCTTATCAACTCCAAACCAGAACCCTCAAAGGTTCCGTATCTGATTTCTCTTAGTTTGCAGTCTTCAGGAAACATCACCTTGCGTAGACTTTGGCACCCGCCAAAGCACCCCCCACCGATGAACTCTATTTTTGCCGGAATGCGTATCGATTGTAGGCCGGAAAATTCAAAGGCTCTCTTCTCTATTCGTTTTAGGTTGGAGTTTCCTGCAAATATTACCTCGCACAGATTTTTGCACTCACGAAAACAATCCTCGTCGATGACCCTTACCTTCGACGGAATGCTTATCGACTTCAGGCCAACTTTACAAAAGGCCATCATTCCTATTCGTTTTAGGTTTGCCCCAAATACTATCTCTTGCAGATCTTTGCACTCATTAAAACAATAATCGTCAATGAACTCTACATATGGGGGAATACGTATTGACTTTATACCGGAGCACATAAATGCTTTCTTATCGATTCGCTTTAGGTCGGAGTCTTCAGTAAATATCACCCAGTGTAGATTTTTGCTCCAGGAAAAGCAATCTTCACCTATAGACTCTACCATTGCCGGAATGCTTATAGATTCAAGGTCGGAGTACGTAAATGCTCCTTTATTGATTTGTTTTAGGTTAGAGTCTTCAATGAACGTCACCTCCTGCAGACATTTGCATTGGCCAAAGCAATATTCGCCGAGTATCTTTACTTTTGCCGGAATATGTATCAATTTTAGGCCGGTGTTAAAAAAGGCTCCAGAGTCTATTCGTTTTAGATTAGAGATTCCTGCAAATATCACTTTCCACAGACTTAGACATTCCCTAAAACTATCCTCTTTAATAACTTTCACGCTCTGAGGAATAATTACCTGTTTCACTCCGTCATTAGGAGCAAGTAATCTGCCCCCTAGCTTCCTTATGAAAAATTTTATACCACCAGCGTTGATAAACTCCGGTATTGTGACAACTTCCTCTTCTTTCCATTCAGGGAGAATCTCTCTCAATTTGATAGAATTGCCAGAAAAGCTATGGTGGTTCCTATTTAACTCCTTTTTCGGCATAGCGTCGGCAATAAATTGTATCGCTATGGCAGCTATTACTAACAATTTTTTCATTTTTTTCCTTCAATAAATGACAAAGACAATTTATTTATACAATATAATTGTTTAAAGGAAAAATCAAAAACATTTTAAATCGAATTTGTTCATAACCTGTTAGTTATTTGTGTCATTAAGTTAATTGATCCTAAAGGACATTACTTATTAACATAGTATTAACAACTTTCGGGTTCAGGTAGCAAAAAAGCTAAATTTTTATTATCTCTTATTAACAAATAGTTAACTTCACAAAATATAATAGTTAATAAAGAATCAACATATTCACCGTACCAAAATAAACATCATAATTTTATATTGAAATATTATAGTTGTTAATGTAGAACAATTGATCATCGGGGTGTGGCGCAGTCTGGTAGCGCGCTTGCTTTGGGAGCAAGATGTCGGAGGTTCGAATCCTCTCGCCCCGACCAGCTCAGTAGATATTTTATGAAAGATCCAAAAAGCGGGTGGTTATGCCTTGATAAACCAGAAGGAATATCTTCCAACCTTGCTATGTTAAAAGTACGAAAAATTTTGAAGGCAAAAACGGGATACATAGGAACTCTCGACCCCTTCGCCACAGGCGTTCTTCCAATAGCCGTAGGAGAAGCCAGAAAATACATAAAATTTATCGACGGATCCGAGAAACAATACACATTTACGACGATTTTCGGACAAACGACAGATAGTCTCGACAAAAACGGAAAATTTACGGAAGCAACCAACAGCATTCCTCTCAAAAAAGACATTTTGGACGTACTACCTGAATTTATTGGAGAACAGAAACAAATTCCCCCTTCATTTTCCGCTATAAAAATACAAGGGAAGAGAGCCTGCGACAGAGTTCGTCACGGAGAGACCCTTGAACTTCTACCCAGAACGGTAAAAATCTTAGATCTTCGGATGATCGATGAAAATCTATGCAAAAAAGAAGCGACATTCGAAGTAATTTGCTCCAAAGGGACATACATCCGAAGTTTAGCAAGAGATATGGCAACAAAACTGAAATCTTTAGCCTATGTAAAAGAGCTTCGTAGAACCAAATCTGGATTTTTTTCCATAAAAAATGCGTTTTCTATAGAAAAATTACAAAAAATGGAGGATACTGGCGAGTGGAGCAAAGTTCTTACTTCCATCGAAAGTCCGCTGGACGACATCCCGGCCTTATACCTGAGAAGTGAAAACATTGCAAAATTGCGGAACGGGCTTGAAATCTTCGTGGAAAAATCCGTCAATGGATCATCGAATGTTAAAATCTTCGACGATTTTTATGGAGAATTCTTCGGAATTTGCGTTCTATCCGATGATGGTTTAATAAAACCCCTTAGAATGAAAGCTAATGATTAAAATAGGAGGAAGATGTCGATGCAAAACAAACAGGAAATAATTGATAAATTTGCAACTCACAAAGGAGATACTGGATCGCCGGAAGTGCAGGTTGCAATTCTAACAGCGAAAATTAATTCGCTGGGAGAGCATATGAACGTCCACGTAAAAGATTTTCACTCAAGACGTGGACTTTTAGCAATGGTAAGTAGAAGAAGAAAGCTGCTAGACTATCTAAAAGAGAAGAATAGTAAAAAATACGCGAGTCTCATTAAAGAGCTCGGCTTAAGAAGGTAATAACAGGGGAACTTTTATGATAGTTAAAAAAGAAATCGTATGGGGTAACAGATTATTGTCCATAGAAACGGGGCGCTTTGCTAATCAAGCAACGGGAGCCGTTACGGTGAGATATGGAGACACCATAGTGTTGTGTACGGTGGTTGCCGATAAAAAAGCCAGCCCGGATGTTGATTTTTTCCCTCTTACGGTGAATTACATAGAAAAAGCCTATTCGGCCGGAAAGATTCCAGGTGGATTCATAAAAAGAGAAGGGCGACCTTCCGAAAGAGAAACTCTAATATCACGTTTAATCGATCGCCCCATTCGTCCTCTTTTTCACGAAAATTTCAAAAATGAGACACAAGTCATTTGTACGGTTTTGAGCTTTGACGGAGAAAACGACACCGACGTTATTTCCATTATCGGAACTTCCGCAGCTTTGGCAATTTCAGGGATTCCATTTTTATGTCCAATTGCCGCAGCAAGAATCGGATATGAAAACGGGGAATTCATTTTAAATCCAAAAGTTGGCTCTGAATCGGATCTTGACTTAGTTATGGCAGGATCTGAAGATGGCGTTCTAATGGTCGAATCTGCTGCAAAAGAATTGTCGGAACAGGACATGTTAGCCGCTCTAAAATTCGGCCATAATTCATTTCAGCCGATTTTAGATATTATAAAAGAATTGGCAAAAGAGTGCGGAAAGACGCCCTGGGAAATACCTGTGCCAAAAGAAGAATCCAAAAAGGTTGCATCGGAAATTTCTAAACATTTTCTAAAGGATATAGAAAAAGCTCTTCAGGGGAAGTGTAAGCAAGACAGGAACAGAGCTCTTGGGGAAGTAAAAGAAAAAGTAATGGCACATTTTGCTGAAAATAAGGACTTTTCCGAAAAATTTCTAGAGGAGATGTTTACGGAAGTATGTTCACGCTTTATGAGAGAAAAAATACTAAACTCCGGAAGGCGTATAGACAACAGGAGCACAACAGATATCAGAGACATTAGCATTGATGTATCAGTGCTACCAAAAGTCCATGGATCGGCAGTTTTCCAAAGGGGTGAAACCCAGGCCATTGTAATTGCTACGCTGGGAACTGCACAGGATGAACAGATGGTAGATTCTATCGTTGGAGAGTATAAAGAAAGATTTTTATTGCACTACAATTTTCCTCCATTTTCCGTCGGAGAAATAGGACGAATGGGGTCTCCCGGAAGGCGCGAGATAGGTCATGGAAAATTAGCATGGCGGGCCATCAGTGCGGTTCTTCCTTCAAAAGACGAATTTCCATATTCGCTGCGCGTGGTATCTGAAGTATTGTCATGCAATGGATCATCATCGATGGCTACCGTTTGCGGTTCTTCTCTTGCATTGATGGATGCCGGAGTTCCTCTGAAAAGTGCCGTCGCCGGCATCGCTATGGGCTTAATAATCGAAGATGGAAAATATGAAATCCTGAGCGACATCTTGGGAGAAGAAGATCACCTGGGGGACATGGATTTTAAGGTTGCCGGCACCGAGGACGGCATTACGGCCCTACAAATGGACATTAAGGTAACGAGCGTTACATTTGAGATAATGGAAAAAGCAATAAAACAAGCCCAGACCGGACGTATGCATATTCTAAAAGAAATGTCCAAAGGATTAAAAACGCATCGTTCTGAATTAAACGAAAATGCTCCCAAAATGACTAGCATCGTCATTCCAAAGGATAAAATTCGAGAAGTCATTGGATCTGGAGGGAAAGTAATTCGCGATATTATCGAACGAACGGGCGCAAAAATAGATATAGACGACGATGGTAATGTAACCGTCGCTGCTCAGAACACAGCGTCCATGAATGAAGCCCTAAATATCATTAGGGAAATAGCCGTGGACCCGGTTGACGGTACTATTTACAAGGGAAGAGTGGTAAAAATCGTAGATTTTGGAGCTTTTGTAAATTTTTATGGATCCAAAGAGGGACTTGTTCACATAAGCGAAATGTCGAACAAAAGAGTTGAAAAAGTTACGGATATTATGAATGAAAACGACGAGATAGAAGTTAAATTTCTCGGATACGATAATAAAGGTCGCGCAAGGTTAACAATGAAATTCTCACCGGATTAAAACGACAATATCCTGGACTGAGCTCACATAAATACATGATTTAATTTCAGCAAATTTAGCGTTTTATAAACATTTTAGGTATAAAACATGAAACATAAACCTCACATGATCGGGAGAGAAGTTTATGTACAAAGTTCTGATATCTTGTTTTATTTTGGTTGGATGTTGTGCTGGATCACAAAGATGTCTAAATGCCGAGAGGCACGCAGAAAAACTATATAGACATTTTTCCGGCAAAAGAGCGGGGGACGTATCGACTTTAATTATGGAAACTAGAGCTGTTTCTGCTCAATTAAAAGCATCCGGCATGCATAAACAAGCAAATAAATTCGATTCCTACATAGACGTACTTATGTACGGCAATAAAACTATAGATGAATCCATAAACGATGTTATAAAGCTAGTGAAATATCATGACAACTGTGTTTGTTCGGTTCCGCAACGGGCTCTGGCAGGAGTTTGTAGTTTATTCTAGGAAATTCTTACTTTGCGGGTATTGGTAAATGTTACAAATGTGTCCGCAACATTCCCAATAATTTATAGGACAAAATGGAGAGAAAAATGAAAAACGTTATAGGGCTGTTAATATGTTGTATGATTTTCGGTCCAGTATGGAATGTTGATCGCGTGAATAGCGTAGTTTGGAAGACGACGAGTCAAGATTCTCTCACTAAAGCAAACAAATTAGCCAGATTATTAGGAAAAATCGAGAACTTTAGAGAGAAATTTATGAATCTGGAAAGTTGGCTAGATCTCTACGGGAGATATAGTCTCGGCCAGTTCACGGAATTCGAGAAATGTTTCGACAATATCAAAAATGCATATGAAGAACTTGGGGAACCATTTACTCTGGGTGACATTTTGTTGGGTGACATAATAAATAATAGTTCAAATAGGGATAGGATAAAACCTCAAATGGCATTTCTGTATAAGAAAATACATCGTTTTGGGGGACATGCAAATTCCCCGGGGCTTGATTTGATAGTTGACGAAAAAACAGGAACCTATGAGCTACGGGAAGATGTAGAAAAGCGTCAACGGGAGGCTCAAGACGATAGTGAAACAGAAGACTAAAATATATAACTATTTAGTAGCCTAACTATTGGTGCATTGAACGCCATTATCAGAAGCATATGGAAGCAGATATTTGCGCTCGTCCAGTTGTAATTAATCAGATTTATGTGTATAAAAGTACAGAATACGCACGCAAAATAGGGAATTGCAGAATGCAAGCTACCCATTCGGTCTGAAGGTTTCAGCATTTATTTTGCGGAGGAAAAATCACAAGAAGTGATTTTTATTAACCGAAGAAAAGGAGTAATTATATGCAAAATATTTCCATTGGCGATCTGTTGGAGGCCGGGGTTCATTTTGGTCACCAGACAAGACGATGGAATCCAAAAATGGCGCAGTACATATTTGGATCAAAGGATAAAATTCATATTATCGATCTGGACAAAACATTAGTGATGCTGCAGGAAGCTCTGAAAGCGGCTGGCGAAGTCGCAGCTAACGGAGGGCGCATTCTGTTTGTTGGTACCAAAAGGCAAGCCAGCGATAGGGTTGCGGAAGCTGCTACACGCTGCGGCCAATACTATGTGAATCACAGATGGCTAGGAGGGATGCTCACCAACTGGAAAACCGTTTCTCAATCCATAAAAAAATTAGAAAATCTGGAAAATAAGCTACATGATGAAAACATTTCACTAAAAAAGAAGGAAATTCTGAACGTCGAGAGAAGCATTAGCAAGCTCAATAGAGCGCTAGGCGGTGTGCGCAGCATAGGAGGACTTCCGTCTATGTTATTTGTGCTGGATGTAACAATGGACAAAACCGCCGTTGAAGAAGCTAGAGTTTTAGGCATTCCAGTTATTGGAATTTGCGATACAAATTCGGATCCGACAATTATAGATTATCCCATTCCCGGTAATGATGATTCCACAAAGGCAATAGATTTATATTGTTGCGCTGTTGAAACCGCAATAATTGATGGAATTCAAAAAGGATTATCTTCTGCCGGAGTTGATATCGGAGAGCTGGAAGATCCAATTGTTGAACCCAGCGCAGAACCAGAGGAAAGCACCACCGTAGAGGAGGGTGCTATAGAAGATAATAATGAATCTGTTCAGGAAACGACTACTTAGTAGGGGGAGAAAAGAATATGGCTGATGTAAAAGCTACCGACGTTAAAGCGCTTAGAGATCGTATCGGTGCGGGTATGATGGATTGCAAAAAAGCTCTTGTGGAATGCAATGGAAATATTGAAGAAGCCGTCGACTGGTTGCGTAAAAAAGGTCTCGTAGCCGCTACAAAAAAATCGGGACGAATTGCCGCCGAAGGTTTAATCGGCGTTTATGTTGACGCAAACAAAGGCGCTATTGTGGAGGTCAATGCCGAAACTGATTTCGTCGCCAGAAATGAATTGTTTCAGAAATACGTTAGCAACGTCGTTAAAATAGCGCATAAAAATAACAGCGATTTAGAATCCTTAAAAGCGCTCGGTTATCCAGATACACAGCATACTATCTCCGAGGAATTGACGAATCTGATAGCCATAATTGGTGAAAATATGGGATTGCGCAGAGTGGCGCACCTATCCGTTGCTACCGGAGTGATCGCCTCCTATATCCACAATAAAATTTCCGACAATCTTGGAAAAATCGGCATTTTAGTTGCTCTAGAATCCAGCGGTAATAAGGAAAAACTACTAGATTTCGGCAAGAAAATCGCCATGCATATTGCGGCGGCCAATCCACAGTCGATATCTATTGAGGATTTGGATCCCGCTTTACTGCAGAGAGAACGAGACGTGGTTACGGAGCAAGCAAAAGGCATGGGAAAGCCGACAGAATTCATTGAGGCAATCGTTAATGGTCGCATTAGAAAATTCTACGAAGAAGTTGTACTTCTAGAGCAGGTTTTCATTATAGATGGTAGCACCAAGGTAAAAGATGTAATTGCGAATTTCGCAAAGGAAATGGGAGTGTCGATAAAAGTTAAGGGATTTGTTAAATTTGTTCTTGGAGAAGGAATAGAAAAGCAAGCGGTTAATTTCGCCGCCGAGGTTGCTGCGCAATTGCAATAAAAAGAGAGTAATTTTGATAGATAGAAAAATTCGTCGAATACTGTTGAAAATTTCGGGTGAGTTCCTTATGGGAGATCAGAATTTCGGCATTGACGTGAAAACTATCGATCGCGTTGCTCGGGAAGTTAAATCAGTTCACAAAAACGGATATGAAATCTGCACGGTTATAGGTGGCGGTAATGTATTTAGAGGTGTTTCCGGAGCATCCTACGGAATGCACCGGGCCGCTGCGGACAATATAGGAATGTTGGCTACGGTTATGAATTCCATAGCTTTTCAAAATTCTCTGGAAAAAATAGGCGTGCCTACTCGAGTTATGTCTGCGATAGCGATGCCCAATATTTGTGAGTCATATATTCGTAGAAAGGCGCTTCGACATTTAGAAAAGAAAAGAATTGTTATTTGCGCGGCTGGGTCTGGCAATCCGTATTTCACAACTGATACCGCGGCAATCCTGAGAGCTTTGGAAACGGGATGCGACGTGTTGATGAAGGCCACCAAAGTGTCCGGAGTCTATGACAGTGATCCCATAGAAAATCCCAACGCGGTTCTGTTTAAAAAATTATCCTATAAAGATATTTTTGAGAAAGACATTAAAATAATGGATCAAACGGCGGTTACTCTAGCAAGCGAAAATAATATTCCAATATTTATATTCTCTATAAAAGAAGAAGGAATTTTGGAAAAAGTTCTATCAGGGAAAGGGCCTTGTTCTATAATATCTTGACGAGGAGGTGGCGATATGTTGTTAGAAAATGTAAGAAAAAGAATGAACTCCAGCTTTGACAATCTTCTGAGAGATTTTGGAGGATTAAGAACGGGGCGAGTCTCGGTGCAGATACTTGATCATATCATGGTTGAGGCCTACGGGAGTAAGGTTCCAATTCACCAGGTAGGAACCATTAGTACTCCGGAAGCAAAAATGCTAACCGTTCAAGTTTGGGATTCGTCTCTCATCAAACCAACGGAAATAGCCATTAGAAATTCTCAACTTGGTTTGAACCCAATGGTTGACGGCCAGTTAATAAGAATCACTGTGCCGGATTTAAGCGAAGAAAGAAGGAAAGAAATTTGTAAGCTAGCTGGAAAATACGCCGAACAAACAAGAATATCCATTCGCAACGTCAGAAGAGACGGTATGGATGAAGTGAAAAAGCAAGAAAAAAATAAAGAAGTTACCGAAGATCAGCAAAAAAAATTATCAGATGATATACAAAAAATTACGGATGAATTTATAAAAAAAATAGATACGGCTTTATCTGTTAAAGAAAAAGAAGTGATGAGAGTTTGAATGAGCCATGCGTTAAAACACATAGCTTTTGTATTGGATGGTAATCGCAGATGGGCCTGTCAACGAGGAATGCCAATTTTGCTGGGACATAAAAATGGATACGGATTAGTAAAGAACATTACGCCGCTGCTCAGTAAATATGGCATAGAATATGTTAGCTATTATGTATTTTCCATGGAAAACTGGAAAAGATCAGAGGAAGAAGTAAATTATCTTATGGAAATATTTCGCGATTTTTTCGCCATATGCGATTATGCAACAGAGCATAATATTCGCGTCAAGGCCATAGGTAATTTAGAAAAATTACCGATGGATCTTCAAGAACAAATTAGATATGTGGAAGATTTTACAAAAGATAATACTTCCTTAACGGTTATTGCAGCGATAAGTTACGGTGGTCGGGATGAAATAGTCAGAGCTGCCAAGAAAATAATGCAAAGCATCATCGGAAAGAAAATGGATCTCGATGATCTGAATGAAGAAACATTTGCTTCGTATTTGGATACCAATGGTTTGCCATATCCGGATGCGTTTGTTAGAACAAGCGAGAAACGTACGAGCAACTTTTTAATATGGCAGGCGGCATATTCTGAGATATTTTTCATTGATAAATTATGGCCTGACTTTGATGAAGATGATTTAGCTAATATAGTTTCCGAGTTTTCACAAAGGGAAAGACGATATGGAAGGTAGCATGCTTAAAGAAAAAATCGACGAAGAGAAAAAAGAATTTATGTGTAGGTTGTTTTCGTCCTTTGGATTCGTTTTGGTGGCTGTTTTACTATTTTGGGTTCCCTATAGGGTGTTCGCTATTTTATGTTGGACTACCTACATATTTATGGTAGGTGAAATTTTTTCTCCCAAAATAAAGGGAAAAATGCTGCTACGTATACTGGCTGCTATTTTCTGTTTTGGTGGGATTCGATCGTTTTTATACTGTAGGGAATTTTTAGGCCAGTTCGGATGTATGTTTTTAATTTGTATCTCCAGTTTAACGGATATAGGAGGATATTCCATTGGCAAGATCATAAGGGGTCCAAAATTATGCCCAAAAATTAGTCCCAATAAAACATGGGCCGGTTTTGGAGGAGGAGTGCTACTGGCTAATCTAACCTTTTTATGTCTAAACAGCACGTGGTTTCAATTTTCTATGGAAAAGTCTCTCACATATGCGCATATAACAGATTTCTGGACGGTTCAAATAGTCATTTTAGCGTCGATTGCCGGAGATTTATTGGAGTCTTGGTTTAAAAGGACGATGGGAGTGAAAGACATGGGAGATTTATTTCCCGGGCATGGGGGGTTCCTTGATCGTTTGGATAGCCTATTATTGGCCTCCATTGTATTGGCAGTTTTGAACGCTATATCGTAGGATTAAAATCATGAGTATCTGCTACTACATATTGTCGTGTTTTCTGGTCGTGAATGTCATAGTATTTGTGCACGAGTACGGGCATCTTTTAGCCGCCAAAAGTGTTGGCATTAAAGTTACGACATTTTCCCTAGGAATCGGTCCAGAGATTTTCGGTTTTAATGACAAACGTGGAACTCGATGGCGTATTTCCCTACTGCCCATCGGAGGATATGTGATGATGTTGGGAGATGGAGATATTGCTTCTGCTACAGAAGATGAAGAATCTCTAAAAAATCTCAGCGAAGAGGATAAAAAACAGTCGTTTCTCACCAAAAGCAATTGGGAGAAAATGTGGGTTGCATTTTGTGGCCCTCTTTTTAATTACATCTATGCCTTCGTGGTTATCGCAGTGATGAGTTTTTGTTACGGAGTTCCGACCTACAATCCAGTTGTTGGTGAGGTTTTAAAAGACAGTCCGGCAGCAAAAAGTGGAATTCAATCCGGCGATCGCATTATCTCCATTGATAACCACGCAGTTAAGAAATATCGTGAGGTCCTTATCAAGATCGCCGATAACGAATCGGGAAAAATAAACCTGGTAATAGAAAGAAATGGAATACAACAGCAAATATCGGTTGTTCCTGAAATAAGAGAGACCAAAAGATTAACGGGGGGAGTAAAAAAAACAAAAATAATCGGTATTCGTCCGGAGAATCCGGTCTTTGTCAAAGAAACCTTTTCGAATTCCCTAAGGCTAGCCGTTGGTGAATGTATTTACTCTACCAAAGAGATGTGTAAAGTGTTTACCAAATTATTTGCCGGGAAAAAATCTATTGATGACTTTGGTGGCGTAGTACGCATGGCAGAAATTGCTGGAGATCTTTCGAAATCGGGAAATTTTGCTTTGCTAGTTATGTTAACGGTAACTTTGTCTCTAAATCTAGGGTTTATCAATCTATTTCCACTGCCTGTTTTAGATGGAGGAAGGATACTTATTTCTTTTCTTGAAGAAATTACCAGAAAAAAACTTAATAAAACGCTGCAAGAATATATTATGATAGCGTGTGCAATTTTGTTAATATTTTTAATGTTGGTCACAACAGTGAACGACGTGTTGCGCATAGAAACGGTTAATAAATTTGTTTCCAGCATTATTGAATGAGGCTTGATGAGAAAAATAATAGGAATGATCGCTGCTTTATACGTTGCTAACGTCTCTGCAGATGTGATCGACAAAATAGAATTCGAGGGGTTAGACCGAGTGGAGGTCGAAGCGATCAAAGATTGTATTCAAATAACGCCAAATAAACACTATGATCAATCGGATATAGACGCTACGCTGAAGGCTCTTTTCGGCAAAGATTTTTTTTCATATATAAAATTTATTAAAAAAGGAAATACCATGGTGATCCATTGTGTGGAGAAGCCAATGGTCGATAAAGTGGCTTTTGAGGGGAATGACGCCACCAGCGACGAAGTCTTGAAAAATGTTATAGACGGAAGAATAGGAGAAGGACGTTTATTCAGTCTTCATATAGTGAAGGATATACTCTCTGATTTTCAAATGTTATATAAGACGTTGGGATACTGTTCAGCGATTATTACTCCCAAGGTAATAAAACATCCGGGTAATAAAATCGATATTGTTTTCGAGATAATCGAAGGTTCTAAGACTACGGTAAAAAAAATCTTGTTAGTTGGAAATAAGAGTTTTAGCGATGATGAATTAAAGGATTTACTTTCAACCAAGGAAGCGAAAGTATGGCGTTTTTGGGATTATGAAAGTCATGTTTTTCGAGAAGATAAAATTGATGTGGACATAGATAATCTTACGTCTTTTTATAAAAACAATGGTTTTCCGTTTTTTATGGTAACGTCAACGTCCGCCGAGATGGATTTCAATAGGGAATCCTATTATTGCACATTTTCAATGGAAGAAGGGGACAGATACAGTATAAAAAACGTCAACCTCGAGTCCACTGTTAAAAAAATCAAAGCAGAGGATTTCAAACAACACATAACGCTTTTAAATGGTTCTATTTACAATGAGGCTCAAATCAACGAGAACAAAGACAAAATTATGGCCGAAGTTGCGCTAAAAGATCATCCATTTACGGATGTAGTTGTTCATATCGATTACGATAAAGTAAATAAAACGGCCGATGTAAAATACTCCATTGTCGAACGACCGAAGATATTTATAGAAAGAATTGAAATTGTCGGTAACTTGAAAACTTTAGACAAGGTTATACGTAGGGAATTTTCCATACATGAAGGGGACGCCTACAATGTTTACAAAATCCAGAGAACAGTTGAGCGTCTAAAAGCTATTGGATATTTCGATGATGTGCAAGTTAATGACGCTTCCGGATCTGCGAATGATAAGAAAGTTTTGGTAGTATCTGTCAAAGAAAAAGAAAGTACGGCCCAACTTCGTTTCGGGTTGAATGTTAGTGATGCAAATGGATTTGGGGGATTCATTGGTTTGGTGGAACATAATTTGATGGGGACAGGACGAGTGCTTAATGCAGATGTTTTTTGGATGCAGAAGTATTATGGATGTAAGTTAAACGTCTTTGACCCGTATTTTATGGATAACAATTTTGGCGCGGGGATAAGTGTTGGTGCTCACCAATACAACAGAAAAAATATCGATCAAAGCGTTACTAAATCCGCCTTTCTGTCTCCATATATTCGTTATGGTATCACGGAAAATTTAGGGCACAGAATCGTTTATACCGTATCGTCTAACAACAGACGTTGGTGGGATAGAAAGGCCGAAAAGTTATATGATAGAATTCCAGACGATATTGAGGGAGTTTATCTTATGAAAGACGAGTACGGAAAATATGTATGTAGTGAAGTCGCGTCTATTTTATCCTACGACAAAACAGATAATTCGTACGAGCCCAGCAAAGGCTATGATCTGTCTCTTATGAATGCATATGCCGGCATTGGCGGCAGCGTTCGATATTGGAAAAATGAATTAAGTGGAAATTACTATTATCCTTTAACAAAAAAATTAACGTTCGTTACCACGGCAAGTGTGGGGCATATCAAAGAAATAAGAGGAACTCGCAGCGGACATAGATACGCTCTGGGAGGCGATGGAGAAAATATGCGAGGGTTTGATTCCTACGGCGTAGGACCTAGAGATCAAAGAGGAAATAGCGTCGGCGGCAATAAATACTGGACGCTAAGTTTTGAAGTTAAGGCTCCTCTGTCTACTCGTGAAATGGGCATAAACGGAAAGATTTTCCTCGATTTTGGTAGTGCATGGGGATCGGCTTACAATAAATCTCTAGTAAATGATTCATGCGCCATTAGAAGTTCTGCCGGAGTTGCTATAGAATGGGCAAGGTCTCCTTTGGGGGTACCGCTGTCATTTGTGTTCGGGTTCCCTATCAAAAAGAAATCGTTTGATGAGAAGCAAACATTTACGCTGACAGGATTTATGTAAAAGGTGATGAAGTTGAGATTAGTATTAGTGACATTGGGTATCTTGTTGTTTGAATCGAGTTATGCGAGTTCTGCGCCTAAATGTGCTAATTCGGCGTCTGTTTTTGTAATATTGGATTTGAAAAAAGTAGCTTCTGAATCGGTGGCGGGAAAAAATATAGAATCGCAAATAGAAGCGATAAATAAGGAATCACAGAAAGACCTTCTAGATTTGGAATCTAAAATAAAATCCATGGAATCCAGCAGAAAATCAGACTATGATGCACGCAAAATTGAGGAATTACAGATAATGCTCTACGATATGGTGCGCACCATAAAACGTCGAATCGCCAAAGCCTATGAAGACGCCATCGCTGCTTTGGATCAGGAAATGAGAAAGGTTATCAGTAAAATAGCTGCCGAGAAAGGCATTGAAGTTGTGATCAATGCCGAGGCCGTAGTTTACGTGAAGAATGGTCACGATATTACCGAAGAGGTAATAAACAAACTAAACGAAACCTGTAAGAGTATAAAAGTCGAGATCAAAAATAGTTAAATAAAAGAAAAAGACAAAAAATAGGGACTTGGTTTATGATAGACGGGAGCTTTTTTAAAAAAATAAAAAAAATCAAAGTATCAGAACTGGCTTCCATTTGCGGTTTTAGGATGATAGGGGAAAGAGACTTTCTGATTTCCGATATCGCAACTCTAAAAAGCGCTACAAATAAAGATCTATCTTTCTTTGCCAACAGAAGATACATATCTGATCTAAAAAAAACATCCGCGGGAGCAGTAATTATTACGGAAAGCAATATTGCAGATCTTCCTCAAGGAGCAGTGGGGCTAGTTTATCTCAACGCAATGATTGGATATGCAAAAGCGCTTAATGTGTTGTGTAGTGAGGAAAAGCATTTGACTCGCATCTGTCCTACGGCAAGAGTGCATAAGTCAGCTCGAATCGGATCAGATTGTTATGTGGGAGAGCATGTAATAATCGAAGAAAATGTAGAAATAGGAGACAATGTTGTTATTGGACACAACTGTGTAATTGAGAAAAGCTGTAAAATTGGTTCAGGAGGACGCATTAGAAATAACGTTGTCATTTCCCATAGTATCATAGGAGATAATGTGCTGATTAACTCCGGAGCTTGTATAGGAGAGTCTGGTTTTGGCATTATCCCAACCGGAAAAGAAATGATATATGTCAAACAATTAGGGCGAGTGATCATCGGTGATAGAGTGCGCATAGGAGCAAATGTTACCATTGACAGAGGGAGTATTGAGGATACCGTGATAGGTAATGACACAATCATCGATAATCTGGTTCAGATTGCCCACAATGTTCGCATCGGCGACAGATCTATTTTGGTTGCTCAGGTGGGCATAGCCGGCAGTACAAAAATAGGCAACGATGTGGTTCTTGCTGGGCAAGTTGGAGTTTCTGGCCATATAGAGATCGGAGACGGCGCAATTGCCGCAGCCAAAAGCGGTATTGCCGCCAGCGTAGAAGCGGGAAAAATCGTTGGTGGTATTCCGGCTGTTGACGCGGATACATGGAAACGACAGGTGGCATTTTTGAAAATGTCTGTTACCAGAAAGAAATCTGGGTAATTGAAAGTGAGGGGAATTGTGAGTTCGGAACAATTGATAAATTTAGATGTAAACCAGATAAAAGACTGTCTTCCGCACCGATATCCGATGTTACTAATAGATCGCATAGAGAATTTAATTCTTGGCGAGAGTGCCATAGGAATTAAAAATGTAACGATCAACGAATTCTTTTTTCAGGGACATTTTCCTACAAAACCAATTATGCCCGGTGTGTTAATTGTGGAAGCCATGGGACAAACCGCCGGAGTTGTTGTTGCCAAGACCATGAACATCGAAAAAAATGAAGGCTTGGTTTATTTCATGTCAATGGATGATGTAAGATTCAGAAAATCAGTAGAGCCGGGGGATGTGCTTCGTTTACATGTAAAAAAAGATAGAAGTCGTGGAAACGTTTGGAGGTTCAATGGGAAGGCCTATACGAAGGATGTCCTGGTGGCGGAAGCGACCTTTACGGCAATGATAGTTCTTTAGAGAGGAATTGTGATACATCAAACAGCCATAATATCTCCAACAGCAAAAATTGGAAAGAATGTAAAGATAGGTCCGTATTCAATTGTTGGAGATAACGTCAAACTGAGCGATGATGTTGAAATTATGTCCCACGTCTGTATTGATGGGTACACAAGCATAATGGAGGGGACGAAGATTTTTCCTTTCGCTACCATAGGCTATTCTCCGCAGGATTTGAAATTTAAAGGGGAAAAATCCCGTCTTATAATTGGAAAACGCAATATTATTCGTGAATATGTGACAATGCATCCAGGGACCGAGGGCGGAACCGCGGAAACAGTTATCGGAAACAACAATTTGTTTATGATCGGTGTTCATGTGGCTCACGATTGCATTGTGGGAAGCGACGTAGTAATGGGCAATAATGCAACCCTTGGAGGGCATGTAGAAGTCGAGGATTGTGTAATTATTGGAGGGCTTGCGGCCATTCATCAAAAAGTGAGAATAGGATATGGCTCAATTATTGGAGGAATGTCCGGAGTTGAACGGGATGTAATTCCATATGGAGTGGTAAAAGGAGAAAGAGCGCATCTTTATGATATTAATATTATAGGGTTGCGGCGTGCAGGAGTTGCAAGGCATGAAATACTGGCCCTAAAAAAAGCCTACGATATTATTTTTTCCAGAGAAGAAACGACTATGTTAAAGCACATAGAGGCTGTGGAAAAAACAGTCCAAGGGTTACCTTGTGTAGATCGCTTAATCAGATTTATGAAAAGCGACACCAATAGATCGTTTTGTTTTCCCAAAGAGCAGCAATGAAACAATCTCCCATTGGCATAGTTTGCGGAGGTGGAGATTATCCTCGTTTAGTTGCTCAAGCATGCGTCGAAAGAGGCTACGATTTCTGCTTAGTCTTCTTAAACGGATTTTGTAGCGAAGAAAATTGGCCAACATCAAAGAGCATATCGGTAAATTTAGGAGAAATCGGTGCGGCGATCGATTTTTTGAAAAAAAATAAGGTTAAGAAAATTATTTTCGCCGGAAAAATAAAACGTCCGAATTTTCATCAATTATCTATGGATAAAAAAGGAAAATCATGGCTTTTGAAACTGAGAAAAGATATTTTCTCTGGGGATGATAGGCTATTAAAAGCTGTTGCTGAACTAATACAGCAGGAAGGATTCAAAATTATTGCCGGAACTAGTTTGCTAGAGGATGTTTTTTTCCAGGAGGGAGTTTTTTCTTTACGCAGACCGTCTGCCCTGGACCAGCATAACATTAACCTTGGAATATCGGCCGCCGAAGAACTCGGTCTCTCTGATTTGGGACAATCTGTAATCGTCTATAACGGAAGAATTCTTGGAAGGGAAAATGAAGATGGCACTAATGCGCTCATAGAAAGATGCGGTCTTAAATCTAAAAAAGGTGGGGTTTTGATTAAGATCTCTAAACCTCAGCAGGATAATCGACTAGATCTCCCAACAATCGGCGTTGAAACCATCGAAATGCTATATAAAAACAATTTCGACGGGGTCGCTGTGGAAGCGGGTAAGTGTATCATTTTGAATAAAGATGCGATCATAAGGCGAGCCAATGAATTAAATATTTTTGTTACCGCAGTTAAGGTAAAAACAGCGAAAATCTTTATAATTGCTGGAGAAGCATCCGGAGATTATTTGGGCGGCAAGTTAATGCGAAATATTATAAAGATATCAAATCAGAGAGTCGAATTTTTTGGCGTTGGTGGACGATACATGGAGAAAGCCGGTCTTAAAAAGTTCTTTGCTGTCCAAGAATTATCGATAATGGGCATTTGGGAAATCATCGGAAGAGTATTCCATGTGCATCGACTAATCCTTAGGACCGTACAGGCCATTTGTGATTATCAGCCGGACGTTGTAGTCACCATAGATTCTTCAGGCTTTACTCATCGTGTGGCGAAAAAAATAAAAAGCGTCGCCGCTGGACGCACAATTCCAATAATTCACTATGTTGCTCCCCCCGTATGGGCTTGGAGACCATGGCGAGCGAAATCTATGTATAAATTTATTGATGGCCTTATGGTTTTGTTTCCCTTTGAGCCTCAGTACTTTAATAAACATGGATTGAAAACAGTTTTTGTCGGTCATCCTGTTGTAACGGATCCCGATTTCAATAAGCCCAAAGATTCTAAATTACAGAATTTTTTAAATTCTGTTTTTAAAGTTAACGGAAAAAAAGAATTAAAGATTATAACGCTCCTTCCTGGCAGCAGAACGTCCGAAATAACAAGGCATTTACCAATACTCGAAGAATTTGCACAGCTTATGATTAATAAGTACAAAGATGTGAAATTCATAATTCCAACCATCGAAAATCTTGAGTCTGATATCAAAATCATGACAAAGCATTGGAAGCACAAACCAATTATTGTTACAAAAACGTCACAAAAAATTTTGTCCTATTACTTGTCCGACATGGCCATAGCAAGTTCAGGAACGGTTGCCTTAGAATTGGCAAGAGCGGGACTTCCTTTTATAGTAATTTATAAAACATCTTTTATTACGTATTCGATAGTAAAATTCTTGATTAAAGTGCGCAATGTTTGTTTGGTAAATCTTTTAGCTGGAGAAAACGTTATTCCCGAGCTATTGCAACAAAATTGTACAGCCGAAAACATTTTTCATCACGCCGAAAAATTACTAGATTCCAAAGAACTGGAGAAACAGAAGCAGGCATTTACCAAGGTTATTAAAATGCTTCGAGGAAGTCCGCATAAGGCGGCTAAAGAAATTCTAAAGTTAGTTTGATATGAGAATCTACAGACTATTCTACTACTATCGGGATATCAGATATAAATAATTTAGGTAATATTTTCACGCGGGATTGTAATACAAAATCATGTATCATTTTATCACTTTGAGTGCTGGTTACCAACAGTACCCGTCCCTGAAGGTCATTTTGTAGTATCATATAGAGTCCGTTCAAATTGCCGCTTTGCAATTTCAAATCTGCTAATAGTAATAAATTGTTCTTATCTTCTATGGATTCGATAAACGAAAACGCCTCGTTACAATCTGTAAAAAATGCTAATTGTAAGCTCTGTGCATGTTTCTGCAGAAGAGTTTTCCAGAGATCAAGGGTAACAGAGTCATCGTCCACGACGATTACTATATTCCCCTTGCGTAATTTGACACTGTCCGCTATCCATTCAGGATGCTCTGCCACAGGGAAAGTAATAATTAAAGTAGTTCCTTTTCCTTCTGTGGATTCAACAAATAATTTCCCATTGTAAAGCTTTACTGTATTTACGATCTGACCAAACCCTAGACCATGACCATCTGTTTTGGTTGTACCGATGGGAAAATAATTATTGATTTTATCAACAAATTCTTTCGACATTCCTTTTCCATCGTCTTTTATAGTAATTTTTACGGTCTGGTCCTCTATGCCAAAAGATATATCTATAGTGCCGGATTCATTTTCTAAAGCTTCTATTGCGTTATTTATTGCGTTAGATATCATGCGACTAAAATTTGATTGGTCGCATTTTATGAACGTAAGCTTCATTGCAGGATTGTAAAAATAATTTAGTTTAATTTGTGATTTTCTGTACTGATATTTTTTATGACTTATCAATTCTTGCAAAGCTAGAGAAAGTAGGATGTATTGTTCCTGTTCGGAATATGCATTATGACAGTCTTGCATATATTTACTCAGCAAGTCATTAGCTATGTTTTTGATGCTCTTTATTATACTTATCAGTGTTGCGTAATAGTGGTCGGAAAGGCCTTCGCAACATTTTGCAAAGTGCTCTAAACTAGTCAATGGAGAAGCAATATCATGAGCTACCCTGGCTGTAAATTTTCTGAATTCTTCCTGTTCTTCTATTTTTATTTTTTGTAATTCATTCCTGATTTCTAATTGTTCCGCTTTAATGCGATCCGTCATATCAAGTGATACACCTATTATGCCAATGACATTATTTTCGTTATCATAGAGGGGCGATTTTTTAGTTAACATCATTATCTGTCGACCATCTGCTAGCGTAGGGGCTTCAATGATTTCCTCTGGAATTCCAGTGCGCATGATCCTTGTATCTGTTTCTCTTAGTACATCGGCAATACATTTCCACGATAAAGCGTAGTCGGTTTTTCCAATCACTTGTTCTGGAGAGGTGAAGCCAACCATTTCCGCTTCCATCCGGTTACATCCCAAATAAACTCCGTTTTTATCCTTCCAATAGATACATCCGGGAATGTGCTTCAAAATATTATCTATATAAATTTGTTCTTTTATTATCATTATGTACTATTCCTTGCCGGACCATTACACCTTTACGGTCACGTATCCCTGATGTGAAGAAATTAACACATTCTCTTCGTAAATTTTTTGCAGAAATTCAGGTAAGGGATCTTTATATATGAACAGAGATGAAGGAACATTGAGAATACGGGGCGTGTCTAGATACAATGGTAATTCTGCTAGAAAGTATTTTACTGCAATATCCAATTGCTCACTCTCCACGGTGTCACAAAAGCGTTTACCAGTTAACACCCATTTTGAAGTTGAAAGACACCCGTCTCTAAAGGCGGCATTGTTTTTATACAAATCAAGACAGTTGTTGCGCAGTTGTATGTACACTTTATTGTGCATAAGATCGCTTAAATAGACTATTTTGTTTTTTGCCTCGATTTCCGAAAGCCCATTGGTAATAAGGGCTTTCATCGCTTTATTTTTTAGATAATTATCTTGTTTCTTGGCTTTTTTTTCGGCTTTATCTTTAGGATATCCAACCGCTTGCAGAGTGTATACTGAAATTTTGTCTGGGATAAAAACAGATACTTCTTTAAAATCATTTAATGCCCAGGTAAAAAGTCTTTCCAAATTGTCTTGTACATAGTAACTGTTAAAAGGACTTATGCCCAATAGAGCATGCTCTTTTAGATCAAATAATTGTTCGGAAGTGGCATTAAAACACTCTATAGTAGCAGGCTCCGATACGTTTTCCATGGTAGATCCCTCAATGTTTTTAAGAATACCTGAACACCCAAATCCCACGCTTATTCTCTATATAAAAAAATTAAAAAAGTAACTATTCCACAAGACACTAGACTCAAAATAAAACCAAACATCAATAAATAATCTTGATGTATATATCCATGAAGAATGGTAAATATTTGTATTATATTGAATCCAATGAAGGTTGCCGGCGAGAGGCCTTTAGTGGTTTTCGTTCGATATATTTTGATAGCTTGGGGTATAAATAATGCTGCATTAAAAAACATGCTAATACCAAACACTATTTCAGTGAACTCAGCGAACCATAAAAAATAAGACAACATTCACCATATTACTTTTGCAATCCAAAGTAGGGTAGTAATTTTTACACAAAAAATCAATATATGCTTTTGCTTTTTCAAGAATTTTATTCAATGGAAGACTATACATTGGATATATTGTTGTTTATATTTGGCCCGTTATGCGTAAATTGTATCATTATTCACTATGCGCTTTTTGTAGACTGGTTCGGGTTTATCTAAGAGAAAAAAACCTTGATCATGAGCTAATTATTGATCTTCCGTGGAAAAGGAAAAATGTGTTTTCGGAATATCACGTTCTTTCGGATCTGCCGACCTTAGTGGATTTAGACGGCGTCGTTCTAGAAGGATGGTACGCAATAGTTGAACATCTAGAGCAGGCGTACAGGGCGAATTCTCTGTTGGGAGTAACGCAAAAAGAAAGGGCAGAATCACGAAGAATAGTGACCTTGTTTAATGAAATGTTTTTTACGGACGTTACCAAGAACATTGTGTTCGAAAAAGTAATGAAAAAGCATGTGGAAAACACTTCTCCGGATTCCGCAAGCATACGAAGAGGACATGATGGGGTGAAGAAATATTTCGATTACATATCTGGGCTCATGGACTATAGAAATTGGCTAGCAGGAGATGATTTCTCTCTGGCGGATATTGCGGCTGCGTCACAAATTTCTTGTGTTGATTATATGGGAGCCATAAAATGGGATGATTATCCTGGCGTGAAAGATTGGTATGTGAGAATAAAGTCTCGTCCTTCGTTTCGTGATATTTTACAAGATAGAATTGCGAATGTTATCCCTCCGGATTCCTATCAAGAGTTGGATTTTTAAAAATCCAACAGTCTATAAATTACATAAGAATAATTAGACATATTGCATAAACTTAAATATAGTGTACTAACTTGAATATATTTAAAGCGATGATACTAACGGGCCATGAGATTTTAAACAATGTAAAGAATAAAAACATACACATTGTTCCATTTGATAAATCTCTATTGAATCCCAATAGTTACGATTATCGCATGGATTACAAGCTTTTAGAGCTTGTCGATCTGCCAGTGGATCCCAAAAAACAGACGTCTTACAACGAGATTAATTTTACAGATGAGGGATACATACTATCTCCCCACAGGACATATCTTGCCAATACCTATGAAGAAATAGGTAGCGACGTATTTGTGCCATCTCTAATCGGTAAAACTTCTCTAGGACGTCTTGGTCTGTTTCTACAGATCACAGCGGATCTTGGCAATCTGGGGGCTAAACACAAATGGACTCTTGAACTGAAAGTAGTTCAACCGATAAAGATTTATCCCATGATGAAAATAGGACAGGTTACCTTTTGGAGTACAAGCGGTGAATCCAATATGAAGTACAAAGGCAAGTACGATAAATTTTCGGTTGCTAAATCAAGTGAAATTTACAAAGAATTTATAAAGGATGATGGCGTATGATACTAACCGGCAGTGAAATTCTAAAAAATGTAGAAAATAAAAAAATAATTATAGACGCTTTTAATGTTTCTCAGCTAAATCCGAACTCCTATAATTTTACGCTCGGCAATAAGCTAATGATTTATAATAACTACGTTCTTGACGCTAAAAAAGACAATAAAGCTCGAGAGATCATAATACCGGAAGAAGGGATCACCTTGGCTAGCGGAACTATATATCTTGGGCATACGGTGGAAGTCATAGGCAGCGATTATTTTGTGCCTATTATCAGAGGACGATCCTCAATTGGTAGATTGGGTTTATTCATAAATATCACCGCCGACCTCATTGACATAGGATCCATCAATCAGTTGACTCTACAATTGAACGCCGTACAGCCTGTTACGATCTATCCGGGCATGCAGATAGGGCAGGTCACCTTTTGGACTACGCTGGGTAAAATAACGAAATACGATGGTCGTTATAAGGGGTTCCAAGGTCCGATAACATCTAGAATGTATTTGGATTTTAACAATGAGACGAAATAAGGGGATTGTTGGTTCACAATCTAAAGGTTATCTTCTAAAAAGTGGGTTTTATGGATCGATTACCGCCCTCGCCTTCGCTCCATTTAACGTGTTTCCAATATTTTTGCTGACTTTTGCTCGATTGTTTGTGAGGATATTGGAAATTAAAGATATAAAGTCATTGCTAAAGGAGGTTTTTTGTTTTTTCTTCTGTATGCATGTGGCTTGCCTGTATTGGATAGTATATCCATTGTCGTTGAATTTATCTAAGCATTGGATACTGATACCAATTGCCATTACTTTGATACCGACATATTTTTCAATGTTTTTACTTATTCCCGTGTGGATTATGTGGAAGAGAACTCATGGAAATTCACTGCAAATGCGGAATAAATTCACCGAATACGCTATTAAACCAGTAATGTTTGCTTCTCTATTTAATTTAATTATGTTGTTTTACGGACACTTTTTTCCAGGATTTCCATGGTTACTGCCGGGATATGTCTGGTGTTGTCACGAAATTTTTCTTCAAACGCTGAGCGTATATGGTATTTATGGTTTAAGCTTTATAACTATGCTGATTGCTGGGTTTGGAGGATTGTCTTTTGTTCAATATAAGTTAGGTGATATTAAAAAATCCAAGAACTCAGCGATAATTTCAACGATTTTGTTTTTATTTATTGTATTGTTTGGGTATAACAGACTTGCAAATCATAAAACTGAATTTACCGATAAAAAAATAAGGGTAGTTCAGTGTAATATTTCTCAAAAAAATAAAAGCAATTCGCGTCTTGCATTTTTTAATTTGCAAGAGCATGTGATTAGAAGTCAGCATGAATCTAAACTAGACTTTGTAGTATGGCCGGAAGCTTCCGTTCCATATCTCTATCGAGAGAATTTCGAACAACTGAATCATCGGCTAAAATCTATTCTCAATGACGGAGAATATCTATTGGCTGGAGCCGTAAGAGAAGATCTAAATACGCAAAAAATTCATAACAGCGTGATCGTCATAAATCATAAAGGCCAAAATATTGCAAACTACAATAAATCTCGATTACTGCCGTTTGGCGAATATATTCCTTTTCGGCGGTACGTTCCCCTCAAGAGTATTGCAAGCGATATAGGTGATTTTGACGCTGGAACACAAGCTGATATTTTTAAAATCAATGGGATGAAAATTATTTTTGCGATTTGCTACGAGATTGCTTTTCCCAATGGATTTATGCCCTACGTTCTTGAACCAAAAATTACAAACGATCTGGGGCTGCGCGTTAATCAAGAAGCCGATCTAATTGTCAACATAACCAACGACGGATGGTTTGGATTGACAACCGAGCCGTTTCAGCATTTGCAAATATCCAGAACAAGAGCAATCGAAACGGGGCTTCCTCTTGTGCGTGCGACAAATTACGGAATCAGCGCCATTTTTGATGCCTATGGAAGGGAAATATCAAGAATTCCAATAGATCAGGCTGGAGTCATTGACGCGAATATTCCTAAAAAAACAGACTGTCCATTTAATCGTATCGATGGCAATTTCTGGATCGCTTTGGGGTTATTTTTGCTGACGTTACTCTCCATGGGGATTGAAATCAAAAATAAAAATAGCAACACGACGTAAGATAAGGCGGCGGTCAGTTCGACGAAATTGATTAATTCAAAAGAAATTCTACTACGGAATCCATTTTTTGCAGTCCTACATTAGTCAGTTGAATATTTTTTTGCGTCATAAGCTTTTTTTGCCTCAGAAATTTCATTTTTCGCTTGGAAATAACTCTATCAACAGTTTCGCGTGATATTTTTCGATAGAGATCATTGATGGTAATTCCGCTTATCAAACGCAATCCCATTAGAATCGCCTCTTTCAGTTGTTCTTTTTCGGTTAATGTGTTTATGTAGGAAAATGTAGTTTTATTTTGGTTTAGAGCACTTTCCCAGAGAAAAGGGTCGCGTATTTTGACCATTTCATTTTTGTTTTTATTAATCGTGACGCGACTATGGGCGCTTGGCCCAATACCCAGGTAATCATCATATTGCCAATAAGCCAGGTTATGTTTCGATTCGAATCCCAACATCGAATAATTTGAAACTTCATAGCGAAAGATATTGTGATTTTTCAAGATATCTTCGATATGTTCATATAATTTCACTTCTTTGTTTTCGTCTATTTGTTTTATATTTCCAACCAATAAATTATCATAGAATACGGTATTTTTTTCAAACGTTAGCTGATAACAAGAAATGTGTTTGCATCCGAAACGAACTGCGCGTAGGAGGTCCTGTTCTAGGGTTGTTTCAGTCTGGCATTCATATCCATACATAAAATCAAAGCTAAAATTTTTAAAAACCCCCGAAACAATTTCAGCTGCTTTCAAGGCTTGTTTCCCATTGTAAATTCTCCCGAGAAATTTCAGATGGTCATCTAAAAAACTCTGTATTCCTAGTGATAATCTGTTAATTCCAGCATTTTTAAAATTCTGCATCTTGTTTTTATCAAAAGTTGCAGGATTAGCTTCCAGAGTAACTTCCACGTCGTCTTTAATGTGGTAATTTTTCGATAGAAAATCTAAAATCTTTGCTATTGACTGCGGATTCATCAGCGAAGGTGTTCCTCCTCCGAAAAACATACTTTTTATGTGCTTATCGCCAATGGCAGCGACGCTTCTTTTTAAATCTTCCAAAAAATAATCGCCGAATTTCTCGTACAACGACGCATCCTTTGAACAAAAGCTGGCGAAATCACAATATGGACATTTGGATTTACAAAAAGGCCAGTGAAAATATATAGCTATCTCGTTCATTTATTTTAGGAGAATGGTTTTCTGAAGTTCAAAAATTTTGTTGATTTCTTCGCGAGCATAATTGACCATTTCCAGCAGCTGATGGTCTTTAAAAAATCCATTTTCTCCTGTAACCTGCACTTCCACCAATTCTCCCGAATCTATCATGACGAAATTTGCGTCGATTTCTGCGTTGGAATCTTCATTGTAGTCTAAATCTACAATAATTTCTCCATCTACAATTCCGCAAGAAATTGCTCCCACGAGATGCCTAAACGGGTTCTGCCTAATTTTTACTTTTTTTATGGCTAGACCAATGGCAACGCAAGCTCCGCAAATGGAGGCGGTTCTTGTACCTCCGTCGGCTTGAATTACATCGCAGTCTATCTTTATCTGCCTCTCTCCCAGGGCGACTAAATCCAGAGAAGCTCTCAGGGATCTTCCTATTAGTCTTTGTATTTCATGGGTTCTCCCTGATTGTTTTCCTTTTATTGCTTCTCTTTCGGTTCTTGTTTGCGTGGAGCGAGGCAACAAAGAATACTCCGCCGTTGTCCATCCTCTTCCGGATCCCTTTAGAAAAGGAGGAACTCTATCTTCAATGGTGGCTGCGCATAGCACTTTCGTATTTCCAAATGATATTAAACAACTCCCCTCCGCATGTAGCAGGTAATTAGGAATTATTTCCACTTTTCTCGCTTCGTTATTTTTTCTGCCGGAAATTCTCATATTTACCTCATGATTGCCGTTATGAATATCGTAACTACTGTCCGATGATAGCAAGATAAAACTTTTTTGTGCGATAAAATTTATGATTTCATTAGGGTGAGAAAAGTGACGCACTGCGACAGTAGACAATTACAATAATCTTTATTTTTTAGTTTTTTTCTTCTTTTTGGGTTTTTTCTTATTTGCTTTGGTTTCGCTATCTTCGTTTTCTACTTGCTCAGACTTTTTCAGCTTTTTGTTTTTCTTTGCTTTGTTTTTTTCCTTAGTTTTTGAGTCTTGAATGTCAGCGTCTTCTTCATCATCTTCTTCTATGGTTATTTCCCTATCCTTGATATCTTTTTCCTCGTCATACGATTCGTCTATATCGGAGTTATTTTTTGGATCGGCGAGAGAACACTCTTTCAGTAGTTTATCAATATCTTCCGGAGGCAATGCTTTGTCAATGAAGTATGTGTTGATTTTTTCCAGGATATCGACGAATGTTCCAATGTCTATAATCAATTGATCCAATTCATTATTGGTAATTTCTTCTGGATTTTCCTCCAGAGCTTTAAATGTATTTTCAATTGTTCTTCTCAACAATTGCTTAGCGGTACGGATTCTTCCACATTGTTCAACCAGATCAGCCATCTCTTTTTTAAGCGTTTCCATACCTGCATTGGAGAATCTAAGCGATTGCATCATTTGGATATAAATGGTTGCCGAGGCTTTTGCATTAGCCTTTAGCGATCGCATGCCATTTCCCAAGAGAATTTGAATAATTTTGCGCGATTGTTTTTTTGCTGCCGCAAGCTCTTCTTGATCTTCATCATTTTGCGCCTGCTGGATTTTATCAAGAGAGCTTTTTAATTCATCGATCATTGTGCTCACCCAATAGAACAATGCGGAGATATCTTTAGTAAAAGCCACAAATCCCAGAAGTGATGTAATGTCATCGTCTGACGATACATAGCTTTTCTTGATAAGATTATCTGCGGATGTGCTTATGGATTCCGCTCGTTTGGCTATTTCGTGGAAGGCGTTATTACTAACGTCCGACGATTTAGAATCCTCCTTTTTTTGGTCGAAAATTTTCCCGAGACCGGCCATTGCCTCTGCCTTTTCGTACGTTATAAAGGATGAAAAAACAAATACGGACGATATTAAAAGTGCTTTTTTCATTTTACTTAGTCTTTCATAAAAATACATCAGCATTTATTCTAGTGATAAAAGATTAATTCCAGGTTAAGGGGATCGGTTTAGTAGATATTAAAATAAAGTATAAAAGCATTTTGCTTTTGTGAAAATAATAAGCCGGATTCTGTAAGACAACTGTCCTGATAGCCATTCATCTAGCATTTACGTCGCCGTAAACGTCAAGCGATCTACCCGAATAACATAGCGTGGAGGAACGCGTTATTCTATTTGATCTTGCTCCAGGTGGGGTTTACCATGCCATCACTGTTACCAGTCATGCGGTGAGCTCTTACCTCGCCATTTCACCCTTACCCTAAGGCGGTGTATTTTCTGTTGCACTTTCCCTAGCGTATAACACGCCGCCAGACGTTATCTGGCACCTTTCCTCCATGGAGTCCGGACTTTCCTCTATAAAATATAGCGACTATCCATTTCCACAAAAGCGCTTGATGATACTGTAAAAATGTGCAAAAGTATATAGACTGATAGTTGTCGGTGGAGCATGGTGGATTTATTTTCTCGACTGAAAAAGAGTAGAGAAACCAAGGGGATGACGCTGCTGGAGATATCTAAGGTTTTAAGGATCAGTGAAAATTATCTAGACGCCATTGAAAAAAAAGACTACTCCAGATTACCCGAGAAGGTTTATTCCATCGGTTTTATAAGAAACTATGCCAATTATCTTGACGTCGATCCCAATGGCTTGATTAAACAGTTTATCGAAGAGATCGGAGATGCAGACGCTGCATTCGGCAATGCCGAGACCTTGCCCCCCATACACAAAATTAGAGAAATGCTAGAGATAGCAAAACGCTGGCTGGGTTGTAAGCACCCAGTGGTGGAAATTATGATAGGGTTATTTATACTTCTGCTGATATCCCTATTAATTTGTTTTTAAATCTCTTCTATAGAGCAATTGCGATCATTTTATCAATTCTTTCTCCATTCTTTTAATCAATTTAGGAAATATTAGGAATATGGGAGTAATGTTGTGGCAGAAGGATTTGAAAGATGATTAGCGCGGGAAAGAGATTGTTTTATTTGG
>JAISQI010000002.1 GCA_031274295.1 Holosporaceae bacterium | reverse complement strand
GACGATATCCGCATTTATGTGATAAAATACCGCAAACAGGCCAATTGCAAACGAACGCCCTTTTGGAACGACCTCAATACGACCATAACCTTTGATTATTCCTATCTGGACAGCTGCGCCAGCGGGACTTCCGCGCCGTATCTCTGGGACGTTTCCGACGAGTCCGCTCTAAAATCAGCTCTCACCGCCATCGCCGCCGACATAAAATCCTTCGCCAACTACGAAAATGCCAAAAACGTAGAGTGAATAGTAGATGTTCTAGAGATCAACAAGATTTCGTCAATGCCTATAATTTCGCAAAACGATTGAAGGCGTTAAAGGGACTTATCCATTGCGGAGACAGTTTTCGATTACCTCAAAAATAAATTCATGTTTGAACACTCTAGACACCGCTCATTTATCAATATGTTACTCCATATCATCTCTACTCTTATTGCATATAAGTTGAAACCTACAAAACCTGTTATCTACACGCATTATGATATCTCTTAATTAATTACTCGCGTTAATCGATGTTATCGATGATATTGTTTGAGGATTCAAATATGCTTCGTATGAACTTGCGGCGGTCGTATTTTATGCAATACTATACGGTGTTTATGGGGAGTGTATATATTGATTGGCTATGAACTTAACGAATGTGGTAAAAGGCCTTGGGGACAATGGAAAGTAGATGAAATTGGCGACGGTTTTATCAAGAAGACTATCACTGTGAATCCTGGAGCGAGTCTATCTCTGCAATCCCACGAGCACCGTTCTGAAAAATGGGAGATCATTGATGGAATCGCCGAAGTGACGCTTAACACGCTCGTTAAAACCTATGCGGTTGGCGACACCGTAGAAATTCCACAAAAGGCCATTCATCGTTTGAAAAACGTTGGCGTCGGGATTTTGATGGTAAAAGAAACGCAATTCGGGGATATTCTCGACGAAAATGACATCGTAAGATACGATGATGAGTATGGTCGATGTGGGGAGCAGCAAGTTCCACGCAGATCCAATGTCGTTTTTATGGCGGATATGGATGGCACATTGACTCCTGCGCGCCTTCCAATGACCGAAAAGTTCGCTAAAATCTTCGAGAAATTCATCGAAGATCACGTATTTTACATTGTTTCCGGATCAGATTTACAAAAAATAGAAGAACAGGTTCCCGAAAGTGTCCGAAACAAAGTTGCCGGCATTTACTGTTCCATGGGAAATGAGTTGCATATCCATGGAAATCTTGTGTATAAAAATGATTTTACGCCTGAGTCGTCTCTGATAAAAAAACTGGAGGAATATCGAAAGAATACTGTCTATCCTCACGAGTTGTACCCCAATTATATCGAAAAACGCTGTGGCATGATAAATTTTACAGTGCTTGGACGAGATTGTCCTCAAAATGCCAGGATTTTGTATAAGTTCTGGGATGATGAGCACAAAGAACGACTAGCAGTCGCAGAAGAGCTATCGGCATTGTATCCGCAATATGATGTTTCTGTCGGTGGAAACATAAGTGTGGACATCGTTCCTCGTGGTTTTGGCAAGGATCAAGTTGCAGATCATTTGCGAAAGGAGTATAAAACGGAAACGATTATTTTTTTGGGCGATAGAACGGAAAAAGGCGGAAATGATTACGCGTTGGCTCAGCGTCTACTGGAGTTGGGAAACGCTCAGATCATTGCCGTTAATGGTCCGGATGATGTTTTGAAATTTTTTGAAAAGGTGTCATGAGTAAATACTATATTGTGAGCGGAGGATTTGATCCAATTCACGAAGGGCATATTGCGATGATAAAAGAAGCCGCTGAAAAATCTGACGGAGTTATTATTTTGTTAAATTCCGACGAGTGGCTGTGCCGGAAAAAGAGCAAAAATTTTATGAGTTTCAAAACACGTAGAATAATTTGCGAAAACTTGAAGGACGTTGTGGATGTGCTGGAATTTAATGATGATGATGGATCCGCCTGCGATGGAATCAGAAAATCTCGTGAAAAATATCCCCATGATGAGCTCGTATTCGCCAACGGAGGAGATCGAACAAAAGAAAATATTCCAGAGGCTGAAGTTTGTTTGAAATGTAATGTGGGATTGGAGTTTTGCGTCGGCGGAGATTATAAAGCGAATTCGTCGTCGTGGATTTTGGAAAAATGGAAATAATAGCAAAAAAATGTAAACCATTATTATCGATAATAACCATTTGTTGTAATCAGTCCTCCGATATAGAAGAGACTTGCGAGAGCGTAATCACTCAAACGTTTCAAGATTTCGAATGGATAGTCATAGACGGCGGATCCACAGATGGGACGTTACAAAAATTGGGAAAATACAAAAATAGGATAGACGTATTAATTTCAAAAAAAGACAATGGTCGCTATCACGCGATGAATAAAGGCATTCGCATAGCGAAGGGAAAATATTTGAATTTTCTAAACGGCGGAGACAGCTACTTTGAAAAAGATACGCTGGAAAAAATTGTGAGCGCGTTATGCTATTATCTCAAAACAAACGCCAATCTCGATGTTTTATATGGAAATGCAAATTTCGTTTATGAAAATCATGAAATTACATTGCCAGCTCCACAGAAATTAACGAAAGTTTTTTTTATACTCGATAATATCAATCATCAATCTACTTTTATAAAAAAATCTCTCTTCGAAAAATATGGATACTATAATGAACAGCTGGAAATCTTCGGAGATTATGAAAGTTGGCTATTATTTCTCAAAAACAATTGCGTATTTCGCGCGCTAGACGTGACAGTGGTAAATTATAAAGCGAATGGAATATCTTCCATAAAAAGCAAGAAATTAATTATGGAAAAAGCCGGCATTGTAAGAAATTTTTTTGCTCCTCAGGAAGTGGATGACGCTTATTTTTCCAGACTTAGTATTTTAAAAAAAATATTTTCCATAACAAACGAATTGGATTATAAAGTAATAAGAATTTTAGGCTTCAAAATAAAATATAACTATTTAAAAATATAAATCGGTTTAGCAGTAGATTAGAGATTTTTTTAGTCGCGCTGGCAGACGTATCTTATTTTCCACAAAAGAATCCCGCAAACAAAATATTTCGCCTTATTTTTATAATACACTGCTTTTATTACGGGCACGCCTAACACTCGTATCTTTTTTATTACCCTATCACTTTCATAACAAACTTCCTTATTAATGAAATATCCTTTCGATTTGGAATCCATTTCATCTATAGAGAACATGTAATTGATTTTTTTAATTTCATTAAGTCCAAGATGAAATACATATACCAAAAATAGACCAAACAAATAATGAGAATATTTTACAAAATAATTCGCCCTTCTGCTTATTTTCCATTTTTTCGCTTTTTCACTCCATCTAATACTAGATTGCTGTTTTAAACACTCGTTGCATATAAATTTAGCTTTATCCATGGCAGACAGCCCAACGTTATTATCCAATATTTTTTTTACCTCCATTTTGTAAAATAAAATATCAGAAGAAATTTGGTTTTCTCGTCTTCTAAAGACGCCAAGCTGAGAATTAATTGAGTATAAAGTATGTTTTTCTGCAAAATTATACCACAGGAAAAAATCTCCTGCGTAGCGATAGTTGCTAAACTTATCCAATTCAACGGACTCCAATAGTTCTCTTCTCCAAAAAGTAGATTCCTGAGGAATGTAAAATTCACTATAATGTCCGTATATTCCTTCTCTTATGAGAGTAGTGTCTATTTCAGATGGAGAAGAATAAAGTATATATCCAGCCTCGTTTGATGATGAAAAACATCCGCTTACCCACTTTACTTGCGGAAACTTATCGAGAACGTCGACAACAGCGGATAAAGAATTCGGCACATAAAAGTCATCGCTATTGAGATATGCAATTACATCTCCGGAGCAAAGCTTAAGTCCTTTTGCTATGCCGTCGTACATTCCCTTGTCTTTTTCCGAGATCACCGTCATTGATGTGGACAATCTTCTATCAGAATAATATCCGCCATCTACCAGCTTTTTATATTTATGAGCGATGCTTAGCGAAGAATCGGTAGATTTTCCATCGACTAGTATATATTCCAGATCGAAATCTCCGCGTTGCGAAAGAATGCTTTCTATGGTTTCGGATAAAAATTTCTCTCCGTTACATACCGTTGTAACAATCGATACTTTCATTTTCTGTACCACTCATAAAATTTTTCAATTCCATCTTCCAAAAGAATCTTCGGTTGCCATCCCAAAGATTGCATTTTTGTTGCATCCATCAATTTGCGCGAAGTTCCATTGGGTTTTGTGAAGTCATATTCGATCGTTCCGTAAAATCCAACGATTTTTTTGATTATTTCGAACAAATCTTTTAATAAAATATCTGTTCCAAATGTGATATTGACTAATTCGCCGATATCTTCATGATTTTTATTTTCCACGAGATATACACAGGCATCGGCAAGATCGTCGGAATTCATAAACTCGCGATAAACGGATCCATCTCCCCAAACGATGACTTCATCACGATATGCTCCAAGTTCGTTGAGAATGGACTCCAGGTCTTCATCACTTTTTGATATTACTTTTTCTTGATTAAAACCGAATCCCAAAGGATATTTTTTTAGGTCATTTCTGATGCCATTGAAATCATTTTCTCGCAGCAATTTCGCCAGATGGAATCGTCGCATTAGCATTGGCAACGCGTGAGCGGTTTCCATACTGAAATTATCGTTCTCGCCGTACTGATTGGTTGGCATAACGGAGATAAAATTCGTTCCGTATTGCTGATTGTAGTACCGACATAATTTGATGATCGCGATTTTCGCTATGGCGTAGGCTTCATTGGTCGGTTCCAGTTCTGACGTAAGCAGACAATCCTCTTTCATGGGTTGCGGAGCAAGGCGTGGATAAACGCAGCTGGAACCGAGATTCAAGAGCTTTTTCACTCCGTATTTATGAGCCGCATGGACGATGTTTGTCCCGATCATGAGATTTTTGTAGATGAATTCCGCCGGATAGGTCGAGTTCGCAAGAATCCCGCCGACCTTTGCCGCCGCAAGAAATACATATTCTGGATTTTCCGCAGCAAAAAAATCATCAACAGCCAACTGGTTCGTCAAATCAAGCTCAGCCGATGACTTCGTAATGATATTTCCGTATCCTTTGCTCTTTAGGCATCTCATTATTGCGGATCCTACGAGACCGCGATGGCCGGCGACGTATATTTTAGAGTTTTTATTCATAGTTAAATTTCTTGCGGAGTTAGCTCGACATATCCTTCTTTTTTCAGCAAACAAAACTTTTGCGCGTCTCTTAGATCTTCAAAAATCATTTCTTTTACCAGCGTTTCCAGAGTGTATTTTGGTTTCCATCCGAGTTTCTCGCGAGCTCTCGAAGCATTTCCGAGAAGCAGATCAACCTCTGTCGGACGAAAGTATTTCGAGTCAACTTCAATGATGACATTTCCGGTTGTTTTGTCGATTCCTCTTTCATCAATTCCATCTCCGATAAATTCAATAGCGATCCCGACTTCCCTGAAGGCCATGGAACAGAAATCCCGAACGGTGGTTGTAACTCCGGTGGCTAAAACGAAATCTTCCGGTTTGTTCTGTTGCAGCGTCAACCACATGCCCTCAACGTAGTCCTTCGCATGCCCCCAGTCACGTTTGGCGTCGAGATTTCCCAAGTACAATTTTTCTTCCAATCCTAATTTTATTCGAGCGGCGGCACGGGTGATTTTCCGCGTGACGAACGTTTCTCCGCGGCGGGGACTCTCGTGATTGAACAAGATTCCGTTAACGGCAAATATATCGTAGGCTTCTCGGTAATTAACCGTAATCCAGTAGCCATACAGCTTCGCGCAGGCGTAGGGAGATCGCGGATAAAACGGAGTTGTCTCGCTTTGGGGAGTTTCCTGCACTAATCCGTATAGTTCCGACGTGGACGCCTGATAAAACTTCGTTTTTTTCTCCAGCCCCAGAATGCGCAGAGCTTCTAAAATTCTTAAAGTAC
>JAISQI010000034.1 GCA_031274295.1 Holosporaceae bacterium | reverse complement strand
TTCTGCAATTACCATATGGGTGCAAGAAGGGTGGGTAATGGTAGTCCAGCTTCTCTTATATTCATTCCATGTTCCATCATCAATATATGCAGGTCTCATGCACAATGATGGCAAAATTAAAAAAACAGAACAAAAAACAAACAAGCGAATATAAAACCTGAACATAATCACCCTCTAATTACAAAAATCTTAGAAATCTTCTTTCATAGCCATCTGGTTTGCTGCTTCTAAAAAGTCAGAAATTTTAGACGTTTTACTAAGAGTGCTCTCTGCATCAAGGTATTCATTTTTAGCCGTATCAAAGTCACCTACTATTGCAGAAATAATAGCATACATATATGCATTAGTACGCATTTTTATCCTTTGTCCATTGAATAATGCGCCTGACAATTCAAATAAATGCCCAGCAAAAGCATACTGAGCGGTAGGATTGCCTTCATTTGCAGATTGTTCAACTTTTGCCCAATCAATAGAACACTTTTCCCAAGAAAAAATTTTACTTGCCTCTTCACAGAACTCCGTTTCTCCAAGAACAAAAGTTTTAGGCATCGTTCTATCTGCAATGCCGCTCCAATCAGGTTCCATAGCATCAACTCCAAAAGTACTTACAACACCCAAACAATAAACGATCTTTAAAATTCTATTCATATCATCACCTCACAATTACCACTTTCTCATGATAACACATTTTTCCAGGCATATGTACACTTTTTTTGATTATAGTGACAATTCGTAAAAATATTGCTAATTTTTCTATAAAAAACAACAATGATAATTTACTTAAAATACAATGCAATTAAAAATGTTGATAATGCATGCCATATAGGAGTCGAACCTAACATCTTCAGGTATTTACACCACTCAGAGCAATGAAATTCGCATAAATTAAAGTCTAATTACATCAACAATGCCTCAAATTCCAGCTTTCCATGCATTCCACTCTCTCGAATTTCGACAGACATGTTGGTTACCAATTTCATTCTCTCGAAATGAAAAAGGGCGTTTTTACTGAAAGTCCATAAATCCTGGTGGAGGTTATGTCCCTTCCAGCGAAAATTCTCTCAGCCGCTCTAAAAAATAGGATTCTCTGTTTTCAGTGCTTCGCAAAATTTTGTTAACTATTTCGGACGTAAGCCTCGAGATGTCCGAAAAACGAAACTATGACCCCTTGTTTTGCCAGAGATGAAGTTGATTACATATACCCATATTTTTACCCGACAATACCCGATAGCTTTCTTACAAAACTGAAAGCCAACAAATACGCAGTATCTACACTATACGATATTTTGTCGATTTTCCGCGCCCATGCTGCGTTATTAACTCATCTTTCACAAGAGTACTCAAATGTTTTTTTACTGTATTTTTATTGGCTCTTGCCAAATATGTTATTTCGCTTATGTCAGCTGATTCTCTCTCTTTTATTATATCGATAATTTTTAGTGATAAATCAGAAAGATTGAAAATCAATGCGTCTTTTTCCATCTCCAACTTTCGCTCAAGATGCATTTTTTGTTTTTGCAGAGATCTTAGGAAAAACATCAGCCATGATTCATAATCAACTTCACCTTTCAATGTTGCTTGAGTTTTTCGAAGTGCAATATAATAACTCTCTCTGTTCTTCTCTATGACGCTTTCCAGCGAACTGTACGGCGTATAAACGTATCCGAATTGCATCAGCAACAGCGTAGTTATTATTCGCGATAATCTGCCGTTTCCGTCCTGGAAGGGGTGAATCGCTAAAAAATGAACAATAAATATTCCAATTAGTATTAATGGATGCAACCTTTGCTCGGCTTGTTGCGTTCTAAACCAATTTACTAAATCTTGCATTTGGAACGGAGTATCAAAAGGAGAAGCTGTTTCGAAAATTATTCCAAGACTTTTTCCCGACGGATCGAAAGCTTCAACGCTGTTTGGCAGTTTCTTGTATTCTCCCGAATGACGCTCGTCTTTTTCTGAAAATTTCAATAGGATTCCGTGCAACTGTTTGATCAAATTTTCCGAAAAACTCATTTCTTCGAAGGATGAAAACACCAAATTACAAACCTCCGAATATCCGGCAACTTCCTGCTCGTCTCTTGAAGGAAAAGAAGTAGAGCCGATGTTGGAAAGCAGTTTTTCAATTTCTTTATCGGATAATTTTACGCCCTCTATTCTAGTAGAAGAGCCAATGCTTTCGATCGTTGCGACTTTCTTGAGAACAGATAACCTCTCCGGAGACAATTTTCCAAAAAGCTTCCATGAAGCTCTAAAGCTGTCCAACTCCGATATGATGGCTAATATTTCATGTGTTATTTTTATATTTTCACTGTTGATCATGTTTATATACCCGTATTTTTACCCGATAATACCCGAATATAAAAATAAGGCAATAGCAATATTTTTCTGTCGACGCTCTGCGCGCTAGGTCAACTAATGTGAAACTTTCGCGGTTCTTCGTTCTGCTTCCAAAACTTCGCCTCAATTTCAATGAGTTATCGAAGCATTTTCGTGAGAAATGCCAACCGCGCAGGCAAATAGAGGCGAAAAATGCATTTTTTGACAATCTGCATTATATCTCATTAGTGCTTACTACTACAACATCACTCAAATTACAGCATAATATAATCATTTCGAAATGAACCTAATGGACTGTAATTATGCTACATTCTGCTTAAAACGAGTGCCTTACATTCAGTCGTTACAACTAATCAGATTTTTTCCGACTTTCAGGAACGATTCATTTTTTATGTTTATAGAAATTGGAATTAGCAAAATTCTCATAAAAAGTCGATACAGCCATTTCAAGAGATTCTAGCAATGATGCAGCGGCAGAACTTGTGGGCATTTTGTTTATATATGCGCGGATCTCTCTGGAAAGACATGATTGCAAATTATTTTCATCAGGACTACCTTTGTATTTAGAGTATACTAAATCAATAAATGGGTACTTACTTCTCCATTCGACTTCTCTTATAACCCCTGTTGTTTTTATCTCCACCATTATAAGACTCGCTACTTTTGTATGATCTTTTTCTTCGAAAAGAACAGTAATCCACTCCCCAACAGCATGAGATTTAAAAAACAACAACATTCCAACGAATGTGCAAAAAAACTTTTTCATGAAAAAACCTCTTTTCCCAAATGCTACTTCTGGGAAGTATAGCAAATAAAAATTCCATTTTATAGTACTAACGACCTTGGGGATTGCTAATTTAGTATAGTTTAATATAATGAATGGAGGTAATATATGGGAAGTTAGTTATGCATTGTCCAAGTTGCGGAAGTCTATCCA
>JAISQI010000023.1 GCA_031274295.1 Holosporaceae bacterium | reverse complement strand
AACCAGGAAAACCCCGCGGAAACTCTGACTTTCTCAAGTCTGACGGCCGAAGTGGAACTGAAAGGATGCACTCCCATTCAAGGAATTGGAGCGGTCCACACCTATATGAAACGCTACCTTTATATGAACGCGTTGGAAATCGTAGAAAACGACATGCTGGACGCTCAAGCGGGAAACATTCGAGAAGACAACCTCAAGGTTAATATTGAAAGCATCCAAACCGTGAACGACCTAAACAAGGCCTACAAATGGCTTGTTGAAAATCCAAGCAAAGACACTTCCTGGAGATTGAAACTCAAGGAAAAAGCGGACCAATTAAACGTGATATTTAATACGGATTCGAAAATGTTCGAACCGGATTCCATACCGCAATTTGAGCGCCCCCAACTTAATGGGGCAATCGCTCACTAAAAAATGCGGGGGAAAAAATGTTAAACGTTACATTTTTTCTAGGGAAAAGAATGCTGGTTCAACTGAATGCAATCGTGAGGAGGGGAAAAATAGAAAAACAAACCGCTTGATTTAAAATGATTTAACGGAGTAGATTGTGAGTTGAAGTTCTCAAAAAAAGAACACAACCCACAATCCTACAATACTAACCACCGAGTTAGTAGTGTAGGAAAAGTGAAAGAAAAAGTCAAGCGGGACTTGTTCATTTAGGGAAAAATATTTTTGAGGATTTCCAACTTTTAATATATTGGAGAAAAAAATGTCTAAATCTACCTCAAAAATATCGGCGACTACAGATTGTATACTAAATTTTATAGTTACCCAGCTGGAGAAAAAAACGCGGACCGTAACGCATGAGGGGCTTTTCTGGATTAGGATTAGCAGAAAACGAATGGGAAAAATGTTTAAATGTACCACAAGAACTATCTCTAATCACGTGAAAACACTGATCGATTTAGGAGTTCTTAAGTCAAAACCAATTAATTCCCTCAAGGGAGACAGGACTAATTTCTATGCTCTTAACCCGTCTCTTATAGACAGCAAAAATATCAAGAAATCTTTTTCACCACCCATGATGAAAAAAATGAGGGGTATAATCGAAATTATGTTAAATCTATCCATCAAAACTGGCTTTGATGTAAAGAACCGCCAATTTTAATGGAATTTACTGATGTTGCCAGACCTGTTTTATCATCTGTATCAATGATAATTCCACATAACGTAGCATTTCCGGACATAACGGGAGATATTTTTTGATGCGAATATCCTTTTAAAAATTTCTCGACTATAGTCGTCTTTTGCATTCCAATTACTGAATTATAATCACCACACATTCCCATATCTGTTTGAAATGCGGTTCCGCGTTCCAAAATTCTTTCATCTGACGTTGGAATATGAGTATGGGTTCCAATTACTGCAGAAACACGCCCGTCCAAATAATGTCCCAGCGCATTTTTTTCTGATGTTACTTCAGCGTGAAAATCAATAATAATTGCGTCCACATTTTTACCCATCTGATATTTGGATAAAACCTTGTCCATATAACAGAATGGATTATCTCCGACAATTGGCATGTTTATCTGTCCTATGAGATGAATTACTATTATTCTGCGTCCATTGGCGGCAATAGTATCTAATACGCCGCTGCCGGAAACGCAGCTTGACATATTTGCTGGACGTAAAATTTTCTTTTCTTTCTCTAGAAATCCAATGATGTCTTTCTGATCGAATAAGTGATTTCCTCCGGTTAAAACATCCACGCCGATTTCAAAAAATTGACGTGCCATATCAGGATTTATACCAAAGCCGTGCGTAGCGTTGTCCACATTCAATAAAATAAAATCAATGGATAGTTTCCTTTTTAAATCTGGAAGATGCTGAAAGATCACTTCCCTACCCGGTCGTCCGACAATATCACCGCACATCAAAAATCTCATAATTATTCTCCAAGCAACAGCGGAAATATACGTTATTCATTATTGTTTGTAAAAAAATTTCGGTGAACTGCGATTTAGGGTTTTACGTCCCAGTTGATGTAACTTGGCAGAAATTTTACTGTCTACTAGAGAATAGTATGACGGTAAAAATGAAATTTTAGATTTTATCTCGGACGATGCCAACTGTACGCCAGAAGATGCATTGACCTTTCGATTTTTTACATTTGTCCAAGTATTATATACGACTGTACAGTATGGTTTATAATATTTTGCTGCTCTGGAATGGTAATATCCTACCGCATGGGTCCAGGAGCTGTATGTGTTTTTCAAATCAATAAAAAATCTTGCTGCATAATCGACATTATATTTCGGAGTAAACGCTTCTTCCAAGGTTCTAAAAGCATTGCTGTGATGTAGTAGATTTACCTGCATACAACCGACATCGATGTTTCTTTTCCCTCTGGCCATAAGTCTTTTAACTGCAGCAATGGCAGCGCTTTTGGTAGAAAAATAGTAACTTTTACCAGCGGCACAAATTGTCCAAGGATATGGTCTTTTTGGTTGCGAATCGACAGACCGTCCCGATTCCACTGTTCCGATGGCCATAAACAATCTATGAGGAATACCATATTTTTTTTCTGCGCTTGCAATTTCACTTTCACATAAATCATGCTGAGCAAAATATCCATCAACTCGTGGTGATTTTGGTGATTTTTCGGCTATTTTTTCAGAACTGCTCGCCATAAGAAAATATAATACAGCATGAAACACAAATATAACTCTAAACACTACCTACTTCCTTTCTAAACTAAAAACTCTTAATTGTTAGGTAGCAAAAATCGTGCCATCTTCTGTGAAATTAATTATCATTTATGAATTTGAGATTATCACCGTCAATAAAAGTTAATATGATACGCTATCTATTCCTACTATTAAGTAATTGCAAAGGAATTATTCATAAAAATATGTAATTTTTGCATTTATTTTTCTAAAATTAGATTGAAAGGGCGTAAGCTTCTGTATAATAATAGAAGTTAATAGTTGCTTTTGAGGATCGAAGTATGGATTCTGTTGTAATCGTTGCGACCGCTAGGACTCCACTTGGCGCATTTAATGGAAAATTCAAATCGATATCGACAGTGGATCTTGGTAAAACCGTTATAAAAAAAGTTGCCGAGAATTACAATGTAAAGATCGACAGTGTTTATATGGGATGCGTATTATCTGCCGGACTGGGGCAATCTGCGACTCGTCAAGCTGCAATTAGAGCTGGACTATCTGAATCTGTAAATTGTTTAAATATTAATAAAATTTGTGGTTCGGGCATGGCAGCCGTTATGTTGGCGAGAAATACAATAATCTCCGGGGAAAACGAAGTAATCATCGCTGGCGGAATGGAAAATATGACTAATTCCCCATATTTATTAGATAAAGCACGGTCTGGATATTACTTCGGCGACGGAGTAATCGTCGACCATATGGTGAAAGACGGACTATTGGATGCCTATGAAAAACATGTTATGGGTTATTACGCCGAAGACACTGCTGTAGCTTATTCTTTTAGTAGAGAAGATCAGGATAAATATACATTGGAATCCTTCAAAAGAGCAAGAAAAGCCATAGAAAATGGTTTTTTAAAGACAGAAATTGCTCCGGTAATTATAACTGATAAAAATGGCGAGACTGTCGTCGATGTGGATGAAATTCCTTTCTCGGTGGATCTTGCAAAAATGCCGAAATTAAAACCGGCATTTAAAGAAAACGGAACCATAACAGCTGCCTCCGCCAGTTCAGTTTCCGATGGAGCGGCGGCAATGTTGATCATGAAAGAATCGAAAGCCAATGAAATGGGATTGACCCCATTGGCGCGTATAATTGCTCAAAGTAACTTCTCCTTGTCTCCGAAACTATTTGCCACTGCTCCAATTGGAGCTATCAGACAGGTTTTGGAAAAATCCAAATGGTCAATAGGCGATGTAGATCTGTTTGAAATCAACGAAGCTTTTGCCGTTGTCACAATGGCTGTAATTAAAGAATTTTCCATTGATCCAGATAAAGTTAACGTATTCGGAGGAGCATGCGCCATCGGACATCCTATTGGAGCAAGCGGAGCACGCATCATAGTTACGCTCCTCAATGCAATGGAAGCAAGAAATGCTAAAAGAGGATTGGCAGCACTGTGTGTCGGTGGTGGGGAAGGAGTCGCCATGACTTTCGAAAGAATTTAATTTCTTATTTTGCGATTTTACCAATTAAATTTCTTCGACCTCTTACGAAATCATCTCCTGACATCTTATTTTTTCCGGCGGATTGAATTTCAATTAACTTTAACGACTTTACTTTGCAAGCAATGATCATACTTTCCTGCACAAATCCAGGTTGGAGATTAGAATTTGCATCTATAAGTTCGGCATCAAATATTTTTATACGCATATCATCGATCTCGGTCCATGCGGCAGGGATTGGTGAAAAAGCCTTAATGTGCCTTAAAATATTTTCTGCAGAATCGTTCCAATTTATTCGACACGAGTCCGTGGTAATTTTTTTAGCATATGTTGATCCTTCTTGAGGTTGTTTCTGAGATTTTAATAGACTGTTGTCGATATCATTTAAAACTTTTAAAATCATTGACGCTCCTAGAGCCCCAAGTCGATCGGAGAGTTCTCCATAGTTTGTTTTTGAAGAAATATCGATGGGTTCTGCTAGGATAATATTTCCGGTATCTATTCCGCTATCCATTTTTATTATGGTAATACCGGTTTGATTATCTCCTGCTAAAATGGATGATTGAATGGGAGTGGCTCCACGCCATCTTGGAAGTAGTGAAGCATGGATATTTATAAATCCATAGGTTGGAATGTTCAGCATGTTTTGTGGAATTATTAATCCATATGATGAAACGATGGCTAAGTCTGGCTTCAACGATCGAAATAATTCAACTTCTTCATCGGATCTAAAATTTTTAGAACAATAAACGGGAATATTTTTTTCCTCAGCAAATCGATGAATGATAGATTTTTGAATTCTATAACTTCGTCCAGTTGGCTTAGGAGGCCGCGTGTATACCCCTATTACGTTGAATTTTGCCTCATGAATAGCAGCTAACGATTTTAAAGAAAAATCTGAAGTTCCCATAAAAATGATAGATTTATTATTCATTGTTCAGTTCATATTCGTGATTTTTTTCTTCTTGCAGCTTATTGAATCTTTTAATAGCAATTGATTTTTTCAGTTTGCTCAAGTGGTCGATATATAATATTCCATCCAAATGATCTAGTTCATGCTGCATACAACAGGATAAAAATCCTGTCGCCGTAACTTCTTGTCTTTGAAATTTTTCGTCTAAATATTCTACTCCAACGGATTCGTGCCGCAGAATAGTATCTTTTAGAATAGGAAGAGATAAGCAACCTTCTTGAGACTCCACCATCTCTTCAGATTTCCAAATTATTTTCGGATTAATTAGCTTATACAGTCGCTTTGGTTCGCTTCTAATATCTATCACGACTACCCTTTTTAAAATACCCACCTGAGGAGCAGCTAGCCCCGCCCCTTCCCATTCGTACAATTTTTGAGACATCATATTGAGTACATCCAGAATTTCCGGATCTCCAATTTCTACGTTAGTACATTTTTTAGATAGGATTGGATTTGGATATTTTATAAGCTCCATCTTAATTGCTCATTCTTATTCTAAAATGCAGTTCTTTTGATTCATTAGGTTTTAAATTTATTCTCCAGGAAGGTTTATTATCCTTTTGCAATTCAAAATTCTTTTTGGTAACTGCCCACATCAGATCTGTATCCATTACAATCATCACATTGGATTCAGTAGACTTATTGTTTTGAATATTGACTCTAACTCCGTATTCTGACTGTTTTTCTGAAAGTTTTCTAAAATCCGTCTGTTGTACCTGCGCAGTAATATCGTTTGTCGTACCAATTTCAAAGATAAAGGCATTGTCTTTAGTAAAAGAAGATAAGCTATATTTTCCTGAAAAAAATTGTTCATTGTTTATCCTATGGAATACAAACAATTCGCTATCATGAAAGTCCACATCGATTCCAAGTTTTTCTACATTCTCTATAATTAATAAATTTCCAACGGGAACTTCCTTAAGAAGATCGCTATTCAAAATTTTTGTCGATATTTTTACAAGATATTCTAATTTAGGTTTCTGCTCCTTTACTGATCGTAGCATACACACCGAACTAGAATTTCTTTTTACGCTCAGATTACGTACATATTTACCAGCGCTGGAATTTTTTAATGGCTTCAGAACGCCATCCTTACAATCCGACGAAGAAAGTGCTGGAAAGAAGGAATTGAAAGTGATATTTATATTTTCCAAATCGCAATCGGTATCATTTTTCAAAAAAGCTTTCGAAAAAATATCAACTCTGTCTAATTTCTCGAAAACATCCACTATAAAAACATGCTTCCAATGTATATTTGCCGTTAAATAGCTAATTTCTATATCTATTTTTTTTGAATCGGGCGATTCAAAAAATAAATGTAAAGAATCTCTATCACTAGAGTTTAATGCTTTTTCGCCAACCGCCAAACATTGATTGATCGGAACAAGAAAACATTTATGATCGCTTTCTATGATGGCAAGAGAGCCGTCTTTTTCTCTGCTAATGTTTAGCAATCTACCCTTTTCCAATTTATTGCTTTCGCTTGATTGAAAAAAAACTTCATCACCGACGGCCGAAAGAAGTAACTGTTCTCTTGATAAATCTTTTTTACTGAACTGGTAATTAAAAACAGAAATCTTGCCATTTTTCGGTGTACGAAAACTCAGTGATTCTTCTATTACCCCTGGATAGAAACTTTCGATAATTACTTCATTTAAACCGGAAAAAGTATCGACTGTTCTAGTATCTTTTACATGACAAACCCCGCCTTTGTAACAGATCAAAGAGATTGCCCCCTTATCCTTGATAATCTTGATACTCTTAGCTTTAGTTTGAAGTTTTTCTTTGCCTATAGTTTTTTCTTTTCTTACTATCTGAGGGATGGAATCATTGTGATCAATTTTTGCCACTGCATTTTCTATGGACTCGACGGATTCGGATGTTGCTTGTTTGTGCTGTACATCATCGGCGAATAAACTAAAAACATAGATGAAAAAAACAATGGACAGAAAATTTCTCATATTATCCTCGCTAAGATATAATTTACTTTTATTTCTCCTTCATGTTCCGGTTAATCATTAGAAGAATTTTTGCGGTATTCGTCTTTTACAAAGCACAACGCTACGATCGCCAAAGCAATCGACACCAGCACTATCATCATTCCATTTTTATAATCCTGGGATGAGTATACTTGAGGATTTCCGAAATTATTTTTAGAAAAATCAATAATTCTTCCGATAATCGGAATCAATAGAGTGCTACCTAACATGGTAACAGTGTTAACCACACCCACCAGTGTTGCCCCAATTTTTTTAGGAGCTAGACCGAGCGCTGCCGGAAACGACAGAAATTGGCAGGTCATGACGATTCCAATTAAAAATAGCAAAACATTCAAAATAATAATGCTGAGTTTTGCAAAAATTACTATGGCGAACAGAACAATTAAAATCAAACTACCACCGATCATTACCTTTTTGTAGCTTTCAAGTTTTTCAGACAAAAAAGCGGCCAGCGGAGCGCCAAATATTGTTCCAAAATACACTAACCCAACAACGGAAGCTATCTCAACTTTGCTTATGTCGTAGATGCTTTTTACAAAAGATACTCCCCAGGCATCACAAAACGAAGATATCGGTCCAAGAATAAACATAGAAAAAAGACCTATCCAGAGAAATTGGCTATTGGAACAAATTATCTTCAATGAATCAGAGATACCATAATATTCCTCTACTTGCTCTTTCTCCGCTTCATTAGAAATGGAGCATGGGCCTATCTCTTTTTCATTAATAATGAGATAGCCAGTAATTGACAAGACGATTCCAATAATTCCAAATGCTAGAACAACGTCTCTCCAATAATACATACCAGATAAATGAGCAAATAGCGGACTCATCAACACTGGTCCGAGACTGCCGCATGAAATACCAATACTTGATATCATCGCTACCTTTTCTTTAGGAAAAAAATCGTTGGAATTTTTCATTACCAACAGAAAAGAAAAGGAACTTCCGACTCCCAAAACCAATTGTGCAGCAGAAGCTACAATGTAATTGTTGGTACCAACAAACATGATCGTTCCAAGTGCCACACATAAAAAAGCGATTGCCGATAGTAATTTTCTATTGAATCTATCGACAGCCATTCCAACGGGGATTTGCATAGCTGTGTAGGCGATGTAAAACATACTTATTAATTGTCCCATTTCAGTCGCACCTATGGAAAAGTAGTGCTGTAGATCTTCATTAAAAACATTGGGCACTGCGGAGCGAATTCCGTATTGGTATACAAAAAAAATAGTGCTAAAAATCCATAGTACAATGTGCATATATTTTGATGATTTTTTTTCCATGCTAACTCGTTATAACAATTAATTACTTACATACCGAACGGTACTTTGTAGCATAAATCTAATGTTAATGATATCCATAAATAATCCCCCCTAATATGGATCTCTGATTATTTTTCGATTGTTCGAAACGACAGGTTATTTGATTGCCAATTTGCAATTGATTTCTCCCAGTGAGATTTTTCAAAAGAGATGGGCTATTTTGCTGATGCCAACGTTAGAATCAGCAGAAAAAATTGTTATTTTATTCATATTATTGTTGTATCATGATTTTGTTTGTTGGTTGTCAATGCCAGTTATTGAGGAAAAAAATGTTAGATAAGAATTTCGATCCACCATCTTTTGAACAGAATTTTTCATTTGAAATAGAAGCCTCTTCCCGTAATCCCAATGCCGAACCTTTTATGGTTTTACTTCCTCCGCCCAACGTAACGGGTTCTTTGCATATGGGGCATACTTTTTGTTACACTATTCAAGATATTATAGCGAGATATAAAAGGCTAAAGGGATACGATGTCCTATTTCAACCTGGTTTTGATCATGCTGGCATTATTACGCAATTATTGGTTGAAAAACATCTCCGCGAAAATGGCATTGAAAAAGGAACTTTAACTAGAGAATTTCTTCTCAAGGAAATATGGTTTTATAAAGAAAATTCAGGCAACGCAATTCTAGATCAAATGAAAATTTTAGGAATATCTTGTGATTTTTCTCGCATGAGATTCACAATGGATGAAGACAGCAAGAAAGCGGTCGCCAAAATGTTTGTAAAATTATTTGACGACGGTTTTCTTTACAGAGGAAGAAAAATGATCAATTGGGATCCATTAATTGGATCCGCCATATCGGATCTTGAAGTTGTTGAAAAAGAAATGGAAGGTCATCTATGGTATATTAAATACATGTTCGCAGATTCTTCTGATTATGTTTCCGTCGCAACCACTAGACCGGAAACTTTATTTGGCGATGTTGCCATTGCCGTCAATCCGAGCGATCCTAGGTATAGTAGCATTGTGGGTAAGGAAGTCATAGTTCCCCTTACAGATCGTAAAATTCGAATAATAGCCGACAAGTACGCCGATCCTAAAAAAGGAACAGGCGTTGTGAAAATTACTCCGGCTCACGATTTCAATGATTATGATGTCGGAATACGAAATAAACTTCCAATTATTGAAACAATGAATTCTAAAGGCGAACTAAATGAAAATGTTCCAGAGTTGTTTCAAGGAATGGATCGCTTCGAGGCCCGGAATAAAATCGTTGAAATGCTAGAAAAGAAAGAGTTGCTAGAAAGAACAGAAAAGATTCAACAAAAGATTCCCTTTGGAGATCGGTCTGATGTTCCTCTTGAACCGAGAATTACCCATCAGTGGTTTGTTAATGTTGAAAAATTAGCGTCTTTGGCCATTGATGCAGTTAATGACGGAGAAATGAGATTTATTCCGGAACATTGGAAAAACCTATATTTCGAATGGCTAAAAAAAGTAAAGCACTGGTGTATATCTCGCCAAATTTGGTGGGGACATCGCATTCCAGCATGGTATGGACCTGATGGCCAAATTTTTGTCGCTGAAACTTTGGAAGAAGCCATGGAAAAAGCTGTAAAATTCTACGGCAAGAACAGAATTGAATTAATTCAGGATGAAGATGTCCTAGATACTTGGTTTTCTTCTGGAATGTGGCCATTTATTACTCTGGGATGGCCTAAAGATACCGACGATTTAAAAAGATTTTATTCGAATATGATAGTTGTTACAGGATTCGATATTATCTTCTTCTGGATAGCTCGAATGGTAATGATGAGCATCTATTGCATGGAAAAAGTACCATTTCATGACGTTTACATTCATGGTCTCGTTCGTGATGAAAAAGGATGTAAGATGTCCAAATCTAGAGGAAACGTGATTAACCCCATGGATTTATGTAAGAAATACGGGGCAGATTCCGTTAGATATACTTTGGCAACATTATCTTCCCCCGGTAGAGATATAAAAATAACTGATCAATCGGTTAAAATCGGTAGAAATTTTCTAACCAAACTTTGGAACGTCGTCCGTTTTGCCCAAATTAACGGATGCTTATACAATAAAGAATTCAAAACTAGTAAAGTTTCGGATCCCATCTCTAAATGGATCATTTATCAAGTAAAGCAGATGGTTTGTGATGTCGAAAATTCTATGGAAAACTATCGCATAGATGAAGTAACAAATCATCTTTATCATTGCGTTTGGAATTCGTTCTGTGACTGGTATATCGAATTCATAAAACCTGTTTTGCAACAGTCTTCCTTAATAAATGACGATAAAGGATATGATTTATCTTACACTCTGTTGAAAAAGGACATTAGAGACACAACTGCATGGGCAATTTTACAATTTTTAAGAGTTTTGTATCCAATTTCTCCATTTATTTCTAAAAAACTTAGCGGGGAAATTGGTGTTCTCGATATGTCATGGCTGGATGTCGCCGCTACAGATGTAGATTTCGGTGAAGCTGTAGAAGAAGTCGAATTTTTAAAAACCGTGATTTCCTCAGTTAGATCGATGAGACAACTTTTTCATGTGCCCGCTGAAGAAAAACTTGATGTAAGCATAGAAAGCTCAACCTCTGACCTTGAAACTTTAGTTTCCAAATATAGTGAAATTATATATAGAATGGCTGGAATTCGTGTCGGAGATGTTGTGGGACAAACAATTCCAGTTGTGGTTAGTGGAGCTGTTATTCACATGAGTTTTAACGGCAAAGTAAATATAGATCATGAAAAAATAAGATTACAAAATGAAATTACAAAACTTAAAAAGAATGAAGAGGATGTATTTCTTAGATTGTCAAACGAAGATTTTCTGAGTAAAGCGACAGAGGAAGTCATTCAAGAGCACAAGAATAGGATCGAAAAAATTGACGAACAAATTCAAAAAATTGATTATGTTATTAAAAGTTTAGAAATAATATAAAAACTCGGTTATTGTAATTTGACTTTTTCTAATAAATTGCTTGATCCAAACTCTTCCCATTGCTCCACGATAAATCGATATAAAATTATAGTGGAATATGACGGGTCACCTTTTTTCGGATGGCAACGACAAAAGAATTTAGACACTATTCAGCAGCGTTTAGAAGATGCGATCTTACCACTGACCAAAATTCCAACGACTTTGTATGGATCTGGTCGTACGGATTCGGGAGTGCATGCCTTTGGTCAAGTTGCTCATTTTGATACAGAATATGACCTCGATTGTTTTCGAATACAAGAATGTATGAACGCTCACCTGCGAAACGTTCCAATAGGTGTATTATCGGTCGAAAGAGTTTCCAGCGATTTTGATGCAAGATTTAGTGCTCTAGAAAGATTTTATGTATATAAAATTTTAAACCGAAGAACGAAATCATGCATATATGCCAATAGAGTTTGGGACGTTATTCCAAAGATAGATGAAGAAAAAATGAATTTAGCCGCTCAATGCTTGGTTGGAAAACATGATTTTTCATCTTTTCGCGCTGCCGGATGTCAGTCAAATTCGCCAATAAAGACTCTAAACAAGATATCTGTTAGGCGTGACAGTGACATTATAATCATTGAGGCCGCAGCTAGATCATTTTTATATCGTCAAATAAGAAACATAGTTGGTTCTTTATTTCTTGTGGGGTGTGGGAAATGGAATGAACGTGATTTTTACGAAGTTTTAATAGCTAAGGATAGAGAAAAAGCTGGCCCTACTGCTCCAGCTCATGGATTATATTTTCTAGGCGTTGTTTATTAGGAAACATAACAATAAAATAAAGTGGAATTATTAGATTTTCTTAACTAACTCGCGAATTGTTTTTTCCACTATATTTTTTGTAATTTCAGGAAGATTATCACTCATCCATTTTTTTACCATTGGGTCTTCCTCGATCTTTTTATTTATAATTGAGGAAAGATTTTCGTTAAGCCATTGGTTAATCAGAGGGACTGCTATTTCCTTTAATACATCGGAAACTGCGCTATTTTTGGATTCATCTGTCTTTTTTTCACTCTGCGAAGAAATTGGGCAAGAGGAAACGTCGGTAGTTACTAATGGAGCTTTCTGTAACTGTTGAGAAACGTACTCTTCTTTTAAGTGCTTGTTTTTTAAATCAGAATTTGTGTTCTCTTGTACAAGTTTAAGAAAAGAACCAATATCAGAACTTTCAGAATCTAATCCTTTTATTTTTACAACACTTCCATCCGGCTTGACTATATCAGTCAGATCTAAAACCGGAGGTTCGTCGTCTATTATCATTTTTTTTATTGATGACAATACATCATCCAGTGACATTTCTGAATTTTTATCTACCATCGCTGTCTCTTAAAACATACATTAAGTATTACTTCTTTTTCAGTATGGAATTCAAGCTAAGATTTCCAGTTAATGCATAAATTATTGCGGCGGAAAGCATTTTTTGTTTTCTGGAATTCGCTAAATTAATGCGGGCTTCTAATAATTGATTTTCCTCTACTAAAACTTCAGTATTGGATTTCATACCCATCGCATTTTCTTCGAGATTACTCTCGGAACTTAATTCGGCACTTTTAACCGCAGAACGGCTAGACTTTATCATGGCGGTTGCGGAAATATATTTGTTCCAGTTAACAACGCACTGTTTCTTAATTTCCAATATAGCGTCTTCTGCTGAAAATCTAGCCTTCAGTGCTTTTTGATCGGCAATTGCGATGGCTGAGTAAGTGTTTCCAGAAGATAGAGAATTCGAAAAAATAGGAATATTCATTTCTACGGATGCGACATAATTATTATTTGAATTATTATATTTTTGTTTACGCAGAGATCTTATAGCTCTTAGCGATAAATCACAGCTTGGGGATAAATGACCTTTCGCAGCGTCTAAATTGCTAACTTCTGCTTGTTCTTCCAGTTTTTTATATTTAATACTGTGATTTGAAGACATAGCCAGGTTAATTAATGTATCTAAACTTTCTGGAAGCTGCAATTTTAAATCCGGCAGTTCTATGTTTTTATCGGCTTTTAAGCCAGTCAATTTTTCAAATTCAGATTCCGCAGAAAATAATTCCGTTTCCGCCTCGATTCTTTCGTAGATCGCCTTTTGATAGTTGGCATTTGCCTGAGCAACCTCGGATGGAGTCCCCATACCCGCTTCTAAACTACTATTTTTAGAATCCAGTGCTTTTTTTAAATTTTCTTCTTTCTTTTTTAAGGCGACGACTTTCTGATGTCCAACCCATATGCTTGTATAAGCATTCAATACATTAATAATTAATTGCTGTTCATCTGACTTTAATTTATGGTATGCGGCTTTCGCATAATTTTCACTTGCTATAACTCTATTGACAGTGGCAAAACCATTGAACAAATTCTGCGATACACCTATTTCCATTGATGTATCTGTTTCCTTTCCAGAATTTCTAGCGGTTGTCGTAATTTCCCTATATAACAGTTGATTATTATGTATAGCATAGGGATAACTTCCATCAGAGGTTTGTACAGCTTCTGCCTTAGCTCTCGAGCTTGATACTCTTCCATAAATATTAGGTAAAAACAGCATTTTTGATTGAGTGAGCGACTCATCGGCGATCTTCTTTTCAATCTGATTGACAAACCATTCTTTGTTGCCATTATACGCTGCAACGACAGCTTCCTCAAAAGTTATCGCTCCAACACTGTAACAAAACCAGAGAGCTAAAAAAAATAAAGAACATATTCTCACTGTACTACTCCATTACTTATAATTACTACAGAACTATCTAATTCTACACAAATACTGCCCTAATTCTATTTAAACTTTCATTTTTTCCAAAAGCAACCAACATATCAAATATACTCGGGGTAATTTTTCCCCCCGTTAAAACGCTCCTCAATGGCTGTGCAATTTGCCCTAGGCTAAGGCCCAACTCTCCGGAAAAATTTCTTATCTGTTTCTCCAAATTATTCTCTGTCCAATCTTCGATTGATTCTAACCTTAAAAAAGTTTCCTGTAAAATTTTCTGGGAATTGGCATCTATTTCAGTCGGAGTAAAATCATCTATGTAGATAGACGCGAGATCCTTTAATTCTAATATAGTCTTCGCTCGCTGTTTCAACCCGTTCATTCCCAACACAAGGCGATGTTTCTTTTCTTCGGAAATATCGGCGATCATTTTAAGAAGTTCATTTAACAAACGGTTATTATCGGCGATTCTCATATAATATCCATTTAAATTATCTAGTTTTGCAAAATCCAGTCGCGATGCTGATTTTCCTAAATTATCAGTTGTAAACCATTCTATTGCCTGCTCTTTTGAAATGATTTCGTCATCTCCATGAGACCACCCCAGGCGCAGCAAACAATTACAAATGGCTTCTGGTAGATATCCTCTGTCACGATAGAAATCAATGCCAAGCGCGCCATGACGTTTGGATAATTTGGTTCCATCTGATCCATGAATCAAGGGAATATGTCCGTATTGCGGAATATCCCAGCCAAGAGCGTTAAATATTTGGATATGTCTAAATGTGTTCGTCAGGTGATCATCCCCGCGAATTACGTGAGTTATACTCATGTCGTGATCGTCAACCACAACAGATAGCATAAAAGTTGGAGTTCCGTCACTGCGAACTAAAATCATATCATCCAATTGATTGTTTGATACAGTTACATCCCCCTGAACTATATCATGTAACGTCGTACTTCCTGTCGTTGGAACTTTCAATCGGATGACAGGATCTATGCCAAGTGGAACCTGGCTCGAATCGCGATCTCTCCACATTCCATTGTATTTTGGAGATAAGCCTTTGGATTTTGCTTCATTTCGCATTGCCTCTAATTCTTCCGGAGTGCAGTAGCAGTAATAGGCTTTCCCTTCTTTCACTAATTTCTGAGCCAATCTTACGTGATGTTGAAGCCTAGAAGATTGAAAAACAGGTTCGTCATCCCAATTTATTTCAAGCCATTGCAATCCACTAATGATAGCATCAATAGCTTCTTGGGTAGATCTTTCCCGATCGGTATCTTCGATCCGCAGGAGGAATTTTCCTCCGTAATGACGCGCTAACAACCAATTGAAGAGTGCAGTTCTGGCTCCTCCGATGTGTAAAAACCCTGTTGGCGAGGGAGCGAAACGTGTAACGATACTCATTTTTACTCTTCATAAAACAATTATTTGTATTCTATATACTGAGTATTTGAGAGTAAATGTGTAATAATAAATTTCTGAATTTTATCGACAGCTTTTATGAAAGCGAAAGACAGCGATTGTCAAATTTCATACCTATAGGTATAGGTACGGGAATAAGTCTGTATTTCTTTCTTGATAGCGAACCGAATTTTCTTTTAAACATTGCTATTTTAATTTTAGTCTCCGGTTCGCTCGTTTTCATAAAACGAAACAGATGGATCCTCTGTATATTGACTACCCTAAGCTTAGGTTTCTTTATTGCTCAGTTGCGCACAAGAACTTTAGACACATTCATGCTTTCTGAAAATAATAAAAACCCTCTTTCATTAGTTGCTGTTGTAAAATCATGTGAGAAAACGGAAAAAGGATTGACATTTATTGTGAGCTGCATTAAGAGCAAAAAATATCCGAAACTAAATAAATTACAGCTTACCTGGCGAGGAAAGCGAGCTATAGCCTCTGAACAAGAGTATATTCCCGGATCAAAAATTTTATTCTATGTTATTTTATCTCCCATATACCCACAAGCGTTTCCCCATGCCTATGATTTTAAAAAACGGCAGTATTTTAGCGGAATCAGCGCTCGCGGTTTTATAATAAAACAGCCAAAAATTTTGGAAAAACCTAAGCAAACGTCTCTGGATATATTTTTTGAACAAATTAGATATACAATAGATAAAAAAATTGAAAAATACCTTCCGACGAAGGTAGCCTCCGTATCAAAAGCACTTATCACCGGAAATAAATCAGGAATTTCAAAAGAAATACGCAGGTATTTTGCAAATTCTGGAACCGCTCATTTGCTTGCGATTTCGGGTCTCCACTTGGGAATAATTGGATTTTTCATTTTTTGGATTTTTAGAATTTTTTTATGCTGTTTTCCTCGCATTTGTATGTTTTATGACACGAAAAAAATAGCAGCCATCATTTCATGGATAGTTGTTTTATTCTATCTGGGTATTTCGGGAAATTCCGTCCCCTCTCTTCGGGCTTTCATCATGCACACAATCATTATATTGGCGATTTTAATGGGGAGACGCGCCTTAACGATGAGATCTGTAGCAATTGCGGCAACAGTTATTATGATATTTTCGCCGGAGGTAATTTTATTTCCGAGTTTTCAAATGTCATTTGGAGCCGTGATTGCAATCGTCGCTTTCTATGAACAGACCTGGGAATTTTCAAGATTTTTCAAGATACTATCTAATATCATGGCCACAACTTTGGTGGCTTCTATTCCAACAACTATATTTTCTGTGTACACTTTTAATCAATTAACGCTAAATAGTATCCTAGCCAATATCGCATCCGTTCCTTTGATGACATTCTTCATCATGCCATTGGTTGTAATTGCATTATTTTTCATGATGTTTAATCTAGCTCAACCTTTTATTCTAATAATGGGCTATGGAGTTAGGCTACTAATAAAAATTTCTGAATTATCAGCTCAATTGCCGGGATCTTATTTTGTTATGTCAACTCCAACGGCAATTAATATGGTAATATTTATTTTTTCTGGTCTTGTATTGGCCATGATACATCACCAAATTCGTTTATATGGAATCGCTGGAATAGTCGTTGGAGTAATTTATTACTATTGTAATCCAACACCTGATATTTTTATTTCGCCAAAATCGAAGGTCGTGGGGATAAAAACAAAGAATATCGCCTGTTTTAACCACCTTGGATACTTTCGATCAATGACGGCGGCGTGGACAAAATCAATTGGACTTGAAAAACGAGAAAACTTCAATTCCAAAATCTGTAAAAAATGCGTAAGCAAAATTTCCGATAACACCTACAGCGTAAATACAAAAAATCAAAACATAATTATTACAGATGATATGGACTATTATTCAAAATCGAAAGATATAATTTTCTTAGATAAAAATAACAACTTTGCCGAAATGATTTACCTTCCATCTCTCGAATACAAATCGAACAAGCTTAAAACGCGACCATGGAGCTAGTACAGAGCCTGAAAACCGTCGCCGAGAATCTGCAGATGGCCAGACTCCAGGTGGGCGCCATATATATAGACCACAGTCTATACAGTGACAGCTCCCTTTCTATAATTAGGCCACCGAGATGAAAAACTAACCAATTTCCACGCCCTGCATATTGAATTTAAATAATAAATATTAACAAATCAATAACCCAAAAATTCGAAACAATGCCTTATACAGAAGGGCTAGCGAGCTTTTCCTTCATTGGACCAACTGGCGTTCCGTCTTCATTGAATTTCTCGACTTTTGCTTGCTTTTCTAGCCTTTCAATCAGTTTTACCATTTCCTCATGCATTAGTACTTGCTTTAACATGGGCAATGCTTCCTCATATTTTTGTGGTGTTGTATCTCTGATATCCGCCACTTTGAATATGTGGTAACCATTTTCGGTTTTTACGAAGTCTTTTGTATACTCCCCAACTTTAAGCAATATAACTTTGTCTTTGACTTGTGGAGGCATCAAATCAATCGGAATATAACCCTCTTCTCCCCCTTTGTCTTTCGATGGAGCACTACTCTTGCTTTTTGCTAATTCAGAAAAATCGTCTCCCTTTTCAAGACTAGCTAAGATATCATTCCCCTCTTTCTCAGTGGCAACCATAATATGGTATATCTTAAATTCTTTACCTTTTTTGAATTCGATAAGATATTTTGTGTATCTTGCCTTTAAAGCAGACTCATTTTCAACTTTAGGAGACAACTCTTTAATCAGGAGCTCTCTTACAAGCAATTCATTCGTAACTTGATTTTGTTTATCAAGAAACTCTTTTGTATGATCAAGCCCGGCCTTTTTAGCTTGTTCGATCATTAGATAAGTACTTGATTTTTGATCTCTTAATATCTCAAATAGCTTATCGGGAGAAACTCCTTGTACCATTTGAGGAGGAATTGCTTTCATATCCGCTAGAATTTGACTGCGCCTATATTCTTTTTTTCCATTGATTCTCAATACAATAGGATCTCCAACTATCTTTTTCCTCTCAGTAGAATTACTTGAAACATTCGGCTTTGAATCTGCTGCACGCTTAGAGTTGGTTTCTTCCATAGAAGATTTACTCACCTGTTCCTTTGGTTCTGAATTATCTTTTTCCTCGGAAGATGCATTTTGTCCTCCTATATCCAGATTTTTCGATTGCTCATCCTTAGTAAATGACTTTTTTAAAGCACCTCCATAGGTGGCGTCCAAAAACAAAACAGCTAACGCTGCTGTATAAATCACTTTAATTTTCATTGCGGTTCTCCATATAAAATTCGCTAGAGTATATTACTCTAATGCTAAATTTGCAACAGATCAAAAACACTGGGATTGTCTACCGAATATACACATGATATAAAGAGTGGAAGGATCAGATGTGGAGGAAGATGTGATAAATTGCAAGAGGTGTGGAGGTGATGCCCTGAACAAGAGAGGATTTATTG
>JAISQI010000068.1 GCA_031274295.1 Holosporaceae bacterium | reverse complement strand
TGTCCACGAGCAATTCTTCTTTGCGAGTGCCTGACTTTGTAATATCTATAGATGGGAAAGTTCTTTTATCAGCTAATTTCCTATCCAACACGATTTCTGCGTTACCGGTTCCTTTAAATTCCTCAAATATTACGTCATCCATCCTAGATCCAGTCTCCACTAAAGCTGTGCCAATAATGGTCAATGAACCTCCTTCCTCGATATTGCGGGCAGCTCCGAAAATTCTTTTGGGACGCTGCAAAGCATTCGCATCAACACCACCTGTCAGCACTTTTCCCGATGAGGGGCAAACTGTGTTATATGCTCTGGCCAAACGTGTAATTGAATCAAGTAAAATGACCACATCTTTCTTATGTTCGACTAGTCTTTTTGCCTTTTCAATAACTATCTCCGCCACTTGCACATGTCGCGTTGGAACTTCATCGAAAGTAGAGCTGATGACTTCTCCTTTAACTGATCTTCTCATATCAGTAACTTCTTCTGGACGTTCATCAATCAGCAAAACTATCAGATAAGCCTCTGGAGAGTTTGTAGTGACAGCTCTAGCTATGTTTTGGAGCATGACGGTCTTTCCAGTTCTCGGAGGAGCAACTATTAACGCTCTTTGCCCACGTCCTAGTGGACAAATTATCTCTATAATGCGTGTTGTTAAATCTTTTTCATTCGGATTGTCTATAAATTCAAGATTTAGCTTGGAATTAGGATATAGAGGCGTTAAATCATCAAAATTTATTCGATGTCTGACGATGTCTAACGAATCGCCGTTGACGGAATTTAATTTTGAAATAGCAAAATATCTTTCTCCTTCTTTGGGAGACCGTATTAATCCCTCTAATGTATCTCCAGTTTTCAGGCTATATTTTCTTATCTGTGACGGGGATACATAAATATCATCCGATCCCGCCATATAGTTCGTTTCCGGAGAACGTAAAAATCCAAAGCCATCTTGAAGTACTTCCAAAACCCCGTCCCCAAAGATTTCAACTTCATTTTCTGCCAATTTTTTTAAAATCGCGAACATTAAATCTTGACGTTTTAATGCCGCAGCATTTTCCAATTCTAAACTTTCAGCAAAAGCTAATAATTCGGAAGGCGTTTTTACCTTTATATCCTTTAGTTTCATGTTTTCTCTATTTTGATTGATCTTTCCAAAAATATGTAGTTTAAGTTACCACCATCCTGACCAAACTGCAAAAACTTTAATGTTTCGACAAAAATTGCGAATGGTGCCCAGAGCCGGAATCGAACCAGCGACACGAGGATTTTCAGTCCTCTGCTCTACCAACTGAGCTATCTGGGCATTATCTACATTCATATAGATTAAATTCAATTGGTTGTCCAGAGTTGTTTTTATAATTCCTTCTCCATTATGTATTTTAGATTTAATATGTTTAATTTCCCATAACTACAAAATAAATCTCGAAAGATCTCTGTGGGTGGCGAGATCACCAACTTTGGTTTCCACATATGGAGCGTCAATTACAATAGTTTCTCCAGATCTTTGATCGGCGGAAAAACTGATTTCTTCCAATAGTTTTTCAATTATTGTATGAAGACGGCGAGCACCTATATTTTCAACATTTCTATTGACAATGGCGGCAAGTTCGGCGATTTTTCTAATTCCGTCTTCCGTAAAATCTATATGAATTCCTTCAATTTTCAAAAGAGCATAGTATTGTTTTATCAAACTACTATCCGTTTCACTTAAAATCTTGAAAAAATCTTCTTCCGTAAGATTAGCTAGCTCCACACGGATGGGGAGACGTCCTTGAAGTTCAGGCAACAGATCCGACGGCTTCGAAAGATGAAAAGCGCCGGAAGCAATAAAAAGTATATAATCTGTTTTTACAGTACCATATTTCGTAGTGACAGAGCATCCCTCTATAAGAGGTAATAGATCCCTTTGAACTCCTTCTCTACTTACATCTGTTCCAGAAGTGTTCTTCGTGCAAATTTTATCTATTTCATCGATGAAAACGATACCATTTTGCTCGACGGAAAATATTGCTTCTCGAATAGTTTTATCATGATCTATTAGCTTTTCACTTTCTTCATTGGCAATCAGTTTGCGGGCATCTTTTATTGTAACCTTGCGGAGCTTTGTTTTGCTTATTCCAAGAGCGTTATTCATCATGTCTGAAAGATTTAGCATACCAATCTGAGCGCCTGGCATACCGGGAATTTCAAAAGATTGAGTTGCGGCATTATCCATCACTTTTATTTCTATTTCCTTATCTTCCAATTGTTCGGAATCCAGCATTTTTTTAAATTTATCACGCGTTTCCTGGCTGGCATTTTCGCCCACTAGGACGTCGATGATTCTTTCTTCAGTTTTTTTCTTTGCTTCTTCTTTGAAGGAAAGGCGATGTTTTTCCTTTGTTTCAGAAACCGCAATTTCTACCAAATCACGAATGATCTGCTCAACGTCACGACCGACATAGCCAATTTCAGTAAATTTAGTGGCTTCTACTTTTATAAACGGAGCGCAAGCGAGTTTAGAGAGTCTTCTGGCGATTTCGGTTTTTCCAACCCCCGTTGGTCCCATCATCAAAATATTCTTTGGAAGAATTTCTTCCTTTAATGGACTAGGAACCTGCTGTCTTCTCCAACGATTGCGCAAAGCAATGGCGACTGCTCTCTTTGCTTTATTATGACCTATGATAAATCGGTCTAGTTCGAAAACTATTTGATTAGGTGTTAAAGGCGTCATTTTATTCATCAATGCTAATTTTCTCCAAGATAATCGAATTATTTGTATATATACACAAATCTCCAGCAATTTTCATAGATTTTTTTGCGATTTCCTCCGCGGACAAATCTTGATCCATCAATGCTCGGGCGGCGGCTAAAGCAAAATTTCCACCTGATCCTATGCCAATAATGCCGTCCTGTGGCTCTAAAACATCTCCAATTCCAGTAAGAATTAAGGAAATATTTTTGTCGACTACGGCCATCATGGCTTCAAGTTTCCTTAAATACTTATCCGTTCTCCAATCTTTCGCCAATTCTACACAAGCTCTTTGCAACTGCCCCGGATATTGATCCAGTTTTGATTCCAATCTTTCAAATAGTGTAAATGCGTCCGCTGTTGCTCCGGCGAATCCAACTAATACGTTTCCGGAAGATAAAAATCTAACCTTGCAAGCATTCGACTTTAAAACTGTATTCCCCATGGTAACTTGACCATCTCCAGCTACCACCACTTGATTTTTTTTTCTAATAGAAAGAATTGTTGTGCCCATCCACGTCATGATTTTACCTATTTAACTAATTTTTCTATAAATCCAATAAACTCAGCGGAGCAATAATCTACTGCTCCGAGATATCCCCAGACAGGTTTTCCATTTCTATCGAGCACAAAACAAGCGGGAACTCCGCGAATATCCCTAAATATTTCCGGCGAAATAGAATGGTACACGTCCAACAATTGAATGTCATTGGCTTTATAGTGAATTTTTAGATCATTCAGGGATTCGTCTCCTATATTTAGAGCTATGATTTTAAGATTTTTTTGATTTTTGAATTTTTCAATCAGAGAATCAAAATTCCGTAGAACCGCTGGGCAATTATGGCACCAGGTTGTAAAAAGTAATATTATTATAATGTTTCCATTTAGATCAGCCAAAGAAAATTGCTCGCCTTTTTCGTTCTTCAGGGTGCAATTAAACGGCATTCCGCCCGGAATATATCCTTCATCTTCCGCAAAAGGAAGGTTGTGATCTTTTGTATTCTTTTCGGTATACTTCTGTTCATCGCTGGATTTTATTTCAGTGGTAAAAAAAATAAAAACTATAAATAAGAACAAAAAATTTATATATTTTCTATAAGCAGCTTGGAAAAAGATCATGAAATCAGTCCTTTTGTTTTTTATTGTCAGTCTTTCAATCATTTCTTGCGGAAGAAGGGGGACGTTGGAGCCCTATGAAAAAGAAAGCGTCAACTATCCACGACAATACCCCAATTCCTCGATTCAAAAATGATTCCCCAGGGAATATACAAAAATCCTAGCGATAAGTCTAATGTGATGAAAGATTCTAAACAAACAAAGACAATCAACTTATATTGTTAACTCATCTTGTGTTATTATCTCTAGATTTTAGAATTATCAGAGACCATCGTTTAATGAGGATTTTTTGAAAGAATTTATAAAACCAATTATAAGAATCAAAAGATTCTTTATACAGACGGAAGTTTTCCGCATTAACAAAATACGATGGTGTTATTCTGTGGGGATCATAATTGTTTCATTTTATGCGAATGCATCCTCGTTTGTCAGTTTAAAATCATCGAACATAAATTTAAGAGTTGGTCCAGGTAAAGAATATCCAATTAGTTGGATTTTTATGAAGTCCAATCTACCTGTAATGCTGATATCTGAATTTGATCAGTGGAGAAAAATAAAATTTGTCGACAAAACAGAAGGCTGGATTCACCAAAATATGATTTCGTCTAAAAACACAGCAATTGTCGTTTCTAAATATGCAATTTTATGCAGAAATACCTCCGATTCTAATCCTATCGCAAAAATTGAGAAAAATGTCATAGTTAAGGTCTTAAAAAGGGACAAGAACTGGATAAAAATAGAAGTAAATAAAATTAAAGGATGGGTTAAGGAAGAGGATTTGTGGGGAGTCAATGAAGATTAAGTTTGATCATATACTTTTTAGAATTAAATAAAACGCTCCCTGGCCTCCATGCCAAATTTTTGCTTGAGAACATGATACAATGTAGTTTCCAAAAGATTCCTTGATCCATTTTTGAAAAGAAGAACGGAGGATGGATTTTTTCATAGCGTTGCCTCCGGTTATTACCGTTACTCTTTTTATATTTTCCGATTGACACCGCTCAAAGAAAATTAATAATTTTCCAAAGGCTTCATTTTGCGTTAATCCGTGTAGATCAATTGTTCTTTCGGTGGAGAATTTTCTATGGACTTTTCTTTTCATGGGGTGCAATTGACTTTCTTTTAGACTAACGCCTAAGAATTCGGTGTTATGATGACTTTTTTGCATACATTTATTAGATTTTCTCATTTCCTGGGCGGTATTTTTCACGACAAGGCGTTTTACGTCACCAATGTAGTCTTTCATTGTCTTTTTGGGCAAGGCTAGCTCCGTGAATAAAATGACGCTCAATAATAGCAGCAAAATTTAGAAATTTCTTTTTTTCTGCGCTATTTTTTTAATCAATTTAGGGAATATTTAGGGATATGGGAGTAATGTTGTGGCAGAAGGATTTGAAAGATGATT
>JAISQI010000036.1 GCA_031274295.1 Holosporaceae bacterium | reverse complement strand
TTTATTGCCGTTGGAGCCACAAAAAATATCGATGATCGCTGGGGAGTAGCCATCGAACTTTCTCACGCGTTCAAAACAACCAAGAGATTAGAGGACATTCGAATATTTGGCAATACAGTAGAAAATCGCACGGATATCAGCAGAAGTAGCTTTAGAGTTATGGCCACCTATAGACTTTAATCATGGTCTCCTCATATTTTGTTGACATTCTCAGTTCCAAACGCAACAGAACATTATATATCGACGTTACCAATATATTGCGCAAAATTAAAAGGACAATATAAAAAATCCATTTTAACGAAAAATTAAGTACTTCATGATAAAATAAAATAACATTTAAAGAAAAGGAGAAAAATTATGAAATTACAATCGATATTGTCCAGCGCTATTATGGCGAGCATATTTCTGAGCGGAATATTGGATGTGGAAGCAATGCAGCGACGCCCCGCTCGTACTACTGTCGTAAATGATCTTCAGCGAGGTTCAAATGAGGAATTGTTATATCAGGCGCTTGTCGCGGAAGGCGTTGATATCGTGACAGATCCAAATTTAAAACCGAAAGATATAAAAGGACTGCATAAATACATGGAAAAACTACTTGCATCTGGCCTTACAGCCGACAGTGTTAGAGCTTATCGGGGAAGTCGTCGTGAAAAAGCACAAAAGTTAAAAAATCGAATATGGGCAGTTATTGATATAGTCGCAGGTGAATATCATGTGGACGCAAGTGAAAAAGCTATTGCCGTCAGAGATGTTATTCATTCAGCAACCGGTTGTATTGGAGCTATAGCTGATGCAATTATTGCCGCCAATAATCCAGATCCGAATATAGGATTGGCAGCATTCAATGCAGCAATAGGCGCTATTGACGTTGTATTGAATGGACCTTTAGGATTGAGAGCAATGGTAAATGATTTTAATGAAGAAGGAGTAGGCGCCACAGGAGAAAAATTACAAAAACAAAAGCATGAAATTCGTCGACTTGAGGAAGCAATTAGAAATTTGGTTGCCCTTTGGATAACAGCTTTATCCGGATCAGCCAAAATGGAAGTATTTCATGTAGCATACTGCTCTCTGTGTGCAAGAAGTATGGGTGCAGATCTACTAGAATTGTGTGATGAAAAAGATCCGGCAACGGCAGCAAACAATAACACTACATTCACTCAAAGATATACTATGTGGATACGCGCTAACAAAGGAGGACGTATGCCAGTTGATGGGCAGGCTTATGATGCCGATTAGAACGATGAAACAATTACACTTAAAACTTTACACACTTTGTAAAACTAAATTATATACAACCTGTTTTAATAATTTGGAACAGGTTGTTTTTTGAAAATTTTATATATTGATTTGTATTAATAATATTGGTACTCTTCTGTAGGTTGTATTCCATGCGGAGGAAAGGCTTGTATGAAAAGTTTGATATATTTTTCTTTTGGCTTAGTTTTTCAGTGTTATTCTATGGAGAGTGACTGTCAAGATATTGGAAGGGCGCCTCCATCGACTATGCCCACAGTCGCATTGTCTAATAGCGATAGTGTAACAATTTGTAATCAAAAGTATCACATACCGATGATAATTTTTCATGTAGCGTACTGTTCTCTGTGTGCAAGAAGTATGGGTGCAGATCTACTAGAATTGTGTGATGAAAAGGATCCGGCGACGGTCGCAAACGGTAATACTACGTTCACTCAAAGGTATACCGCTTGGATAATGGAAAATCGAAACGGAATTATGCCTATTAATGGGCAGTTTTATAACGATTAATGGACAGATCATTTATCTCTGAATGTGTAACGTTTTCTTGTTTTTATGTGTTAATTTTATCGGTGCGTTTTTGTATGGTTTCTTCATTTTAGCTCGTTGACGTCTAAGATTTTTACGGTTTCTTTGGGTAGGCAAATACCGCGAACAGTGAGAGTATTTTGTTTATTTAACCTTTTTTTATGTTTTATGACGTATAGTTGTTTCTGTTATTCGTAACAGGAGATGCTTTAGCATGAAGAATTTGTTGATTTTTTGTAGCGTACTGCTAAATAGTTACGCTCTTTCTATAGACGTGGATTTAGTTATTGCGCAAATTAAACAAATTGATAGCAATCTCATCGAAGAATGTTTGCCTTATAAAGGCTATCCTGAACGAAATTTTATTGAAAATGTGCTGCAATCGCTTGGAAATAGCGCAAGCCTAGAAAAGCAAATAAAAAAGAAAGAGAAATTTGGTATTAAATCTTGTTTGTATCCAACTACTGATAAGATAAGAGTTCAATTTATCCGCGCTTCGCAATTTACTAATCGGATTATTTCTTTCCTTACTCACAATCTCAGGTTTGGCGGCGTTTGTGGAGATGGCGAAATTGCTGTCCATGTAACCAGAAAGCAATTTGTCGAAATCCAGACGGCGATAAATAAAATTCTAGAATTACGTAAAAACAGCGATCCTCTTAAATTTCTAATAGAAATCGTAAATCAGTCAGACTTCCAAAATTCAATGACAGTTTTTAATGGGCAACATTCGTTACTCCCAGTGATTAATGCAATTAAAAAAACAATTGAAGCCTACGGCAATCCATTGGAGGAAGCGCCAATGTGTGACGATATATTATTCCGCATCATGGAAATCGCGCCTCTAGCTCCTATATCGCTGCCAGCCAGCCGCGTTGATGTGGCTACCGACGCCGCAGATTCCGGGCGCGCCGAGGAGTTTGCCAATCGGATCATGGCGATACTTACGCGAGGCTTTAGGTTTGGCGGCAATCTTCTGGAAGATGAAACGGAGATTCGCGTAACCCAGCAGCAATTCGCTCAGATTCAAGAGAATATGGATAAAATCTTTCAATTGCGGGAATCGCAAAACGCTCTGAATTTCTTAAATGCCGATACTTGGGATGATTTCATTGGCTCTCTGGAGCAAAATCAGGAAGCCATGTTGCGAAATACCGATCTGATCAGGAATGTTTTACGCGCCTATGGCGGCGGAGAAGAACTGCCTAACGACCGTTATGCGGTTTTTCGTTTCGTCATCGGCGAAGGTAAAAAATCAAGCGTTGATACCCAAACGGCCGCTGAAATCATCACCACTCCTAAAAAACCAGCGGGGAGGAAATCGCCGTCGTCGTCTCCCAGAGCCGGATCGTCTAAATCTTCATCGGCGGGGCGCTCGGAAATTAGCAATTTGTCTCGCACAGACCAAAAGAACGATAAACGCATAGACCA
>JAISQI010000009.1 GCA_031274295.1 Holosporaceae bacterium | reverse complement strand
AGGTACTCGATGGATTCTATCCGCTGACTGGCAGGCAAGGGCATGAGTGCGTTCAGAAAACTGATCAGCAGGTCGGGATGCTCGCCGAATATGCGTTTGAATATCAAATCATTCTTGGGATCAAGATAACGTTTCATGATGTACTGCTTTATATGATGTTCGCGAAGATACACATTTAAAATCAAAAAACGGGTGCAAACGGTTAATCATTGCGACCTTTGACATTTGCAGGAGATCAATTTTTAACACACCAATATATAGCTATTTATAATTTTCGCGACCCCGAAACGGGTGTCGCAGGAAAAGATGCTTCATTCTGCTTCATTTATGAAGCGCAGTTTAGTAAGCAGTATGCTTGCATACTGGACAAAAATGCACCCACTTATCTCCTGCTTCCATCGGAAGCGAACGTCTCTTCCTTGAGGGAGATTTGGGCTTCATCGTCATCTGAATTTTGTTCGCTTCCTACAGAAGCCTGCGACAGGAGCGTACATATAGTAACCAGCATGCAAGCATACTGGTTACTAAACGGTGCTTCATACATGAAGCGGGAGCTAAAGCTCCTAAAAAAGTTCCCTTGTTACGTTATAGAAAACACGGTTAGTGATTCCCGATTTTCTTATATTCATAATTTTTATATGCCGAACAATCAATTTTATGGTCTCTTTTCCCAATTTCTTTTTCCATTTTTTTAACATCTCTCAAACTAACCTTTTGAATATAGTAATCATGTTCATCTTTTCTATAATGTCCTTCCTTATATATTGTGAATCCAAGTCGTTTCAGCATACGTTCACCACACGTCGTTGCTGCGGTCGCACAAATCGTAACCGGTTTTTCAAACGAATAAAAAGTTTTAAGATATTTGTAAAGAGCGATCATTATTAAACCGCAATAATATGACCCTCCATATTTTTCTATATCTAATACAGCGACTCCACCAATGTAAATAATCTCTGAGTGATACATCTCTTCTGGAGAAAGCATACTTTCAGAATTTATATCTTTTTCCGTTAACTTGCCTTCCCTCAGTTTTTCTTCAAATTCTTTCGTGAGAGGTAAAACGTCAAAGTACCCTTTCACTTTGTTTTCAGGATCATAAAATAATGATAAAATAAAAGGATTCTTTTTTCTCCAACATTCAATTTCATCAAAATTTAAATTATCTTTCTTTTTATATGAACTATTTGCGATCTTATTTGCTATTTTATATTGTTCATAAGTACAAGGAAAAACAATTTTACATTTTCTTTCAGATGATATTTTAAAGGGAATAACTTCATCCGTGAGGAATTCTATTTTAGGTGTAGAAATGAAACTAAAAATTACACTTATTATAAAGATAAGCGATATGCTAACACCAGACCCGACACAATTTAAGGATATAGGTGTTAAAGTAACAATACTTGCGCCAAAACTAAATAATGTAATAAATGAAGCGAAAAACTTAAAATAAAATCGCTTTCTTCTATGGAATTTTAAGCTGTTAAACATCAATTTTTTTCTGTAAAAGGATAAAATCCTGTTTATACCAATGATTTTCAATAGTGGCAATGAACTCAAAACCGACAGACTTCAAGAAACTTTTTGAAATAGAATTTGACGTACGGCAATCACACCATATCTTATGACAATTTCTTTCTATTGCAGTCTGCTCTAGGAAATTAACCAATCTTCTGCTAATTCCTTTTTTTCTATAGTTTTCATTGGTAAGAATCCATTCTAACCATATAGTATAATCGTCAAATCTATTGAAGCAAATTCCTATAATTTCATTTCCTGATTCGGCAACAATAATAGATAAAGGGTCATCATTAATTTTCTCGATGATTTTTTTTTCACTATATCTATCTATCTCGTGTTCTTTCGCTAAATCATTATAATATTCCAAATTGCTTACAATATTTCTAAATAATTTTGCAACTTGCAGACTATCTTTCTTTTCAAAACATCTTACTGTCATATTGTATAATTTTATTTATTACTATTCGGGAATTATCTCAAACAATCAGTTTTAAACGTGAAAAATAACATATACTCATGTATTACTATAGCCCGTTTTTTTGCCAAAATCAAGTGTACACTTTCTGGCTCTGCACTCCAATTAGCCTCTTCGTTATTGGTTAGCGAATAGATGTTTTCTCGCCGAACCGTTGGATTTTAATGGCTATAAAATGTTTTGTGTGTATCCAACGCCGGAGGCGTAATCTCACGAAACTCCGTTACAAGCGGAGCGCAGTACGGGATTGACATAAAAGGGGGAGATATGCCAAAAGAGCGAGGAGGCAACGCCTCCTCAGTCAAGTTTTACCCTTCAACAACCTCTCAGGAATCCTTGTCTTCTGGAGTTTCCAACTCAAACTGGAGGTCGCGTAGCTGTTCCTTGAGTTTGGGGCTGGGGGTGAAACGGATTTTTGCGCCGGAGATTTTGCTTGCGTCGAACTGTTTTTGATCTGCCGTACCTTCACTGCTGAATGATAGGCGCAGGGTACCCAGGTCGCCGAGTTTGACACTTTTTCCCATCAATAAGTACTTGGGAAGGATGGTGATGAGGTTTCCAATCACATTCGACACCTCAGCTTTTGAGAGCGCCGAAAGGTCTACAATTTC
>JAISQI010000029.1 GCA_031274295.1 Holosporaceae bacterium | reverse complement strand
GTTTTACTTTTTAAGGGAGGTGCGTCAATGATAACCAGTAATTTAAAATTACTAATGAAACAGAAAAGCAAGGCAATTCGCCAACTTTCAGCGGATGCCGCCGTATCCGAAAATACTATTCTGAAAGCGCGCAGCTCTTTTTCAATAATCGACTGTAATCTTAGATCGCTGGTGAGAATCGCCGAAGCCTTGAACTGCTCCGTTAAAGATCTGTTTGAACATGAACGAAATACAGATAAAAAAGCCTGATTATACAGATACATGTTAGGCGATATATAACCCAACAAAAAATCATTGACAAGCATGCTTTGTAATATAACCAAATTTTAAAAATTAACGATTATTGTAGAAAAAAGTTGAAATTCACGCTGCGCACATGTATACTTACGGTAGTGTATATCGATGGAGGGGATTATGAAAAAGATTGTTGGTGCTGGTTTACTAGGAAGCTTTTTATGTATTCCTTATGTGGAAGGAATGGAAAACTCTAGTCTAAATGCTCTGAAAAAACGCATCGGTGCGCAAGTTCAAATTGGAGAAGCATTGGCTAAGCAAGTAGAGCTTTCGAATTGGAGCAATGGGTTGACAACGATTGGATTAAACGAGGCATTTCAGAGTTATTTACAGAAATTAATAGAATTTCCACTACCTTTAAAGGGGAAAGGGGCCGTTCCAGTTATTAATTATAAAAAAGTGCTGGCCACTAAAATGTTAGATATTGCAAAGGACTCGTGGGAATCTTGTTCAGATGAAGCCGCCAAAAAAGACTTAATAGAAAAGGCAACTGTTGTTTGTTACTACAGCGGCAATTTATTTAATCTGTACGATAAAAATTCCCTGTTTGTAAAGTATGTTTTTCCATTTTTGAAGCAAAGTTATAAGAGAAAGGCTCCATTTACAATTAATGGGATTGATCGGAGAATTATCAAGTGTTGGAAAGGCACATGCTCTTTTTTGAATCAGAATGCTGCGTTTGCTGATGCCAAAATAGAAATATGGGAACATATGTACTATAATGGACTTGTGGACGTGAAAGAACCTAAATGATGAATTTTTATAAATTAGGTTTAGTGGCGTTTTTGTGCATTTTATTTAGTTTTTGTAGAATTTGTTGCATGGAGCGAAGTGCGAGCGCAGATAGCATAACAGTTAATCAAAATATAGAGCAAAGATTACGGGGCTCGCATGCTTTCGGTGCTGATTTTTCGTTTGCAAAGGTTGGGGTTGACCATAGCGATGGTGCGTTATATGCGCATGCTTTTAACGTGGGACAAGCTAATTTTATCGTCCTAAGAAAGAAAAATAAGGCCGTCATGATCGATGCCGGATATCAGAGTGAGGAATTCAAACCAAGTGAAACTCTTTTGGATGAAGTACTTCCTGCACCAGGAGATGATGGAGATGATAAAGTAACTCCAATAGAAATAGAAGCTGTGTTTATAACTCATCCTCATAAAGATCATTTTTCATTCTTCATTGGTGAAAGCAATTTGTTCGCTGTGCTTGGCGAGTCATTCCATGAAACTCATTTTTATTTGGGAGGTGATCTGGATGACTGGCAAAGGACTGATTTTTTGAAAAGTCTCGTGGGAATATACAATAGCGAAGATGCAGAATCAGACTGCCGTATTTGGTTACTTGATGAGAATGGGGGAAAGAATAGAGTAACTTTTCTGGGCAATCAACATGCTGCAGTTTCTCTGTTAGAAGGCGTAAGTTTTAGAGTTTTTGGAACTCTTCCACTAAGTGTGCACAGAATAGGAAAGGAAAATAAACTTAGTTTGTTAATACAAGCGTCGTTTGGTGGAAAAAACATGCTTTTCCTTGGAGATTCTGAAGGTGACTCTTTGAGCAGATTTTACAGGAAGTCTATGGATATATTTCCGGCGATATATTTATTTCCAGAGTTGAAAGATAATTTTACATGGGAGATGTTGTCGGCAAAGTTGCATGAAAAGGTCACGCAATACTCATTAAATGAGGTAATTGCTGATGTCGGGGATTTTACCAACACATACTGGGAATCTTATTGCTTACTAAATGAAGATGTGAGGTGCTTTCCTGACATTTTTGATCTTATCGGGGAAGCAATTGCAGAGGAATGTCCCGAAGCTTATCATGACGCATTTATTAGTAATTTAGAGGATTTTCTTAAACTGATTTTCAGCAATAACGCATATAGTATATTATGTAAGGAGTTCGCTAAAGAAGCTATGGAACATGTAAACAATGTTATTAGCACATCATCAAGTGAGGATCAGAAGAGTTATGCGCAAATGCTGTTGAATGAAGATATTCTTCCCGGGGAAGCAGCCGTTTGGCAGGTCATTGATCAAAAAATAAAGGGAAAAGAATTTGATTGGTGCATTGGATTTTTCGGTCATTTTATTAACGATATAATACAAAAAGCATATGAGAATCCTGTTTTTTTGCCAAATACAAGGGCGGCGTTGTTTTCAATCCTTGCTAGAAAAGAGAACACTCAAAAGAAATATTATAGCCTACTCACGAATCGATTGGTTCGTACGTTAGCAATGCGAGGCTTGTTTAAAGATTCTCAGATAGTATTTTTGCCTCATCATGGAACAAATACCAATAACTCTCAAAGCTTTTTGGGTTTGTTTGCGCCAATAGATAAGCCACACATATTCATTGTTAGCAGTTCACCTTTTGGGCGCGATCAACTGCCCAAAGCCAGCACGTTGGAAATGGCACCTCCATATCCGCAACATCCTCCGCATTGGTTTCTTTACAGTAGAGACTTTCTTGAATCTCGTGGACAACCTCAACTAAAGTTAACAATGAAGCCTATTTATCTTACCGGAGCAGCTCCTGTAGGTGTAATTACAACCATGATAAGAAATGATGGGAAAGCCTTTATTTTAGATTTAATACCAAGGGAGGATCATTCTCTGTACGGATGGATTGATATTTCAACTGGAAAACGGCTTCCGATTTTGCAGTCTGATTCTCAGTAAAAGTATGGTTTTAATTAATGGTATGGTTTTTTAATTCTAGCCTTTTTAAGTAGAAAATGAAGAGATTTCGAAAAATATTTAATACAGTTAAAGCCAAAAACTCTTCTAAATTTTTAGATGGACTTCATGACTGATATCCAGAATTAGACGATAAAATTTATAGTCTTCGGGAAGATATGAAAAAGTGGTAATTATTTGTCGTTTATTGATCTTCGTCTAAACGCCATACTGACCATTCGCATTATGGACGAGGGGCGGTTTGTTCCTCTGAAAGTTAATAAACGGTGTATTCGCTGCAGCAAAAAATACTTCCTGTACCTACGCACATGGCCGAACTGCAATTGTTTTAACAACAAGCAAAGCAAAAATCTCGGTCTCTCCTTGCGGTTATTTGTTTAATTATCACAATCGCTGCTGTCGCTATAAAAGTCCGATATATTTTGCTCAATATTTTCTTTCTTCAATATTTTAAAGGCTTTCGTAAATCCAAATTTTGCTCCTGCATGACAGCGATTCATTCCCCATACTACGTTCCCCAGAGCTAAGGAAATCGCCCGTTTACACTTTATTTTTACATCGTCATTGATATTTGTATCTGTTCTGTGTAGTGATTCAATTACTTCTTCCATTCTGCCCAAAACCAATGCCATAGTTTTTGGCCAATCTTTTATTTTCTCATACGCAGAGACAACCGTTTTGGCAGGATGATTATGATCAGTCGTTATTATGGCAAGCATAGAATCAATGAATTCATCTTGTTGTGCTTCGCCATATGACGCTTGAAAATATGTTTGAAAGAAATTATGTATTCCACCAATATCTTTATCGTCTTCATAATTACAGACAACTTTCATCGCCCTAAGAAAAACGTTTTCCGTATGTTGTAAAGACTGAGCGCCTACTGATAGCTGCTGCGTTCTTTCAGGATTTACTCCTTCTAGCCCATTATACATCGTATAAATATTTCCGAATGTACAAAACCCACATAATGTTGCTAATTTTGCAATGTTAGATAATTCTTTTTTCATTTCATTCTCCTATAATAATGTTTTATTTATATACAGTATTTATTTCTTATTGACAAGTATTTTTTTCAAAATTCTTCTATAAAAGAAAAATAAATTAGCTAATTGCAAATATTTATATTTTACAGTATTGATTGCAGGGCTGAAAAAAGGGTAGTACTTATGCGCAAAAACGCATTTATGAGATCTTCAATGAATCCAATTGCCGTCATTGGATTTTCCAAATTAATAGAATGAGACAGCTTCCTTTAGGTTTGTCATTATTACTCCTTTTCTTCAATGATAGAAACTATTATCCATGTGGACTAACGAACACGACGATTTAAAAATAAAATCTTTCATTTTCTTCTTGACTTTAAGAAAAAGATTATTATATTTATATTTAGAAGTAGAAGAGCTTTCATGAATCGCGTTTTACAGCTACTTTACAACTTTTCTGTTTCAAGAACGATGAAACACGGCACAACGGACACTTCCGAAGTGCCGTTAAAGCATTTTATGAAAAATCTGATACAATTTCCTATAAATCTTCACAGCCTCATCTTTGAAAAAAGTTGTAAAGGGGTTGTAAAAAATCAGAGTTCTAAAGGATTTTTGAAGAGTTTGGAATGCTATTTTTCCCTAAAATTTCAGATGGCGCGCCCTGAGGGATTCGAACCCACGACCTACGGCTTAGAAGGCCGACGCTCTATCCAGCTGAGCTAAGGACGCCTATTATTTTCGCAACTTCTTAACTGTATAATCCAACAATTAAATTAAATTCGTATCGTTTATATTTTTTAGCTTGTCCGCGTAATACACTTCCACTGTTATCATTATTAAAATGATAGATACTATCTTTTAATAGACTATATTGTCAATCTCTCCCCGACGCCGGGATCTAAGCAGACTTTCGACGAAAGTGCGGCCGCTTTGCTATGCTCCTTTGATAAAAAAACATATACTGTTGAATTACACCGGCATATTTAGAAAAGCGTTCTAGATCAAAATTACCGCAATATTGATCGTCAATGATGCGTTTAATCCAGACGTCAACTGGAAAAGCTTCTATCTTATGTAATCCAAAAAGAGCAATGCAATTCGCTACTTTATTTCCTATTCCATCGAATTGTTTCAAACAATTAATAACGTTGGAATAATTGGTATTTTTCAATTCATTTAAATTCAGGTCCCCATCCAGAACCGCCCTGGAAATATTTTTCAAATACTTAGCTCTGTATCCCAATCCCAGAGACAATAAATCGTCTTCTGTATATTTTTCGAGAAGATCAGGAGTCGGAAATCGATCTCCGTAGGGTTCACATAATTTTGTAATGATATTTTTTATGCGGGAAATATTATTTTGCTGAGATATAATGAATGTCACGATAGTTTCCCATAAATCTTGTTTCAGTATTCTAATGCCGTAGCCATAATTAATGGCAGCAATTAGGTACGCATCATTGGTAGACCTAACGTGTTCTTTTATCGCTCCATAATCTCTTTGCATATCAAAATAATCAAACCAAATCTTCTTATATTCCTCCCGAGAGCATTCAAAAACGTAGTCATAATTTCCCTCCTGATGAATTCGCAAAGATTGATTCATGGCTATCACTTTCCAGGTTGTGGAGGATATTTGGGATATGCGGAAACATTGTCCGGAATTTGCTATTTGATCAACGTTAAAATCAGGCGAATGGACTTTTATCATTTAAAATGTAAATTCTCCTTCTCACGGAAGTTTATTATAATGATTTGTCTTTAACGATACAAAAAATAAAAGAAGCCGATGGTAAAATCGGCTTCTGAATGATAAACGTTGTTCCAAATCTCATCACGAGACCGCTGGCTCTTACCCTCCTGGAGGAGGTGGCGGTGGCGGAGGAGGAGGCGGTGGCGGTGCACTTCTTCTCCTTTCTTCTGTTTCTGTAATGTCCTCGCGAAGTCGCCTTACGAGCATTTCTTCAGCTGAACTTTGTAATCCTGTCGATCTGAATTGTTGCCCCATAGACCTATACTCTTCATAAGTTAAAGCACCGAAAATTCTAGGCAATATACCAGATAATAATTGCTTAAGTTCAGAAGATGGTTGCTCTTCTTTCGCTTTTTCCAATCGCTTAAGAAATTCTTCTGCTGCAACATATTTCGGATACCCCTCAGAAACTTTTGCTGTTTCAGCAATTACGCGCGATGATAATAAAGAACGTGAAGCTTTTTCGAGTATCTCTAAAATGTAGCTCTTATGCGGTTCTAAAAGCCCTTCATCATCTATTATTTTAATTAAATCGATTGTTTTCATTTGATCAAAATTCAAATCCGCACGTTTTTCTTCTATTATATTAATAAGCCGCTCTCTGGCAATTTTAGTTAGTATGGCTGAAATTTCATCCCGTCTACTTCCACGCTCTCGCTCAAAAAACGGCTTACTGAAATTCCGCAGCTCTTCATCAGAAAAGTTTACTCCCAGCCTTCTAATCCTATCAAATTGCTCTATAAAAAACGGATGATTACGTAGGAGATAATCATTTATCAATCCATTTTGCGTTGCAGAAAGCATATCATCTTCCGATACTAGAACTTCCTCCAATGAAACTGGAATATATGCTGGCGCCAATCTCAATAAGTTGCTAACGCCATACTTCACAATTTCTTCAGATTCTTCTTGCGATTTTTTTGATATAAAACCGTTTGCTACATCTAATATCCGATCCAATTGGAGATTTTCTCTGATTTTTGAAATTAAAGCTTCTCTAATGCGCTTGCGTTTCCCTAGTTTGTCTATTATTTCTGTACCCGCGTCCGCGCGCTTTAATTTACTGAATGTAGTTCCTAAATTATCGTGCAATCTTTCATTGCCTACTGCATCTGGCAATAGCATCTGCTGAGCTGTCGAAAAATATTCTTTCATAAGATCATTTGTTTCTTGCTGTTCTAACGTAATTCCAAAATCATATGCGTCAATCTGATCATTAATAGACTTTATAATGGTCGAGACAAAGCCCGCTATAAAAGCCCTTCTTATATGTTTTCCTAAAAGTTCTACATATTTTTCTTTTAGTAATTCTCTCATGCCGGGATATTCATCAAATTTGCCATTTGATCCATCGTAAAAATCCCTAATGATTTTAATTCCTTCTTGACCGAACAAGAGTTTTATTTCTTTATCAGATAGATTTTTATCTCCTAGTAAGAACATTACGTAATCTGAAATATTACATAGAACTTGGTTTTTTAATGTAAGAGTACAAAAAAGATTAAAGCCCTCGTCTATTTTCCTAAAAATCGATTCGAAAACTGTACCTCTAATCCTAACATCGCAGAAATCCATTTGATTCATTGCCGCTACAATGGATTCTGAATCAAATAACATGGATACATCTGCATGCCTCATAATATCTTCAGGCAACATATCACGACGAGTACTAAGATAGTCCCTATTTTCTTGCCCAAATTCTCTATCTAAGTCATCAATAAATTCTTGTCTGAATCTCCTGGCCTCCATAAATCTTATAAGCAAAGAAAATGCTTGCAGATCAAGCCCCGTAAAGTCTTCTAGATGTTGATGATCTAAAAGTCCAGCAGTCTCTAATTCCCTAGCTATCACCCCCAACGCTTCAAAATATCTCTGTGGATTTGCAGGATTAAAATCTCCCTGTTGTTCAGCAAACAATTGGGAAGGCCTAAACTCTCCATTAGCTGCCCGATCTCTCAGAGCCTGCAGAGCCTGTATTTCGCTTTCTTGTTCTGCGATTTTTTGTTGCTGAGCCGCATTCGTACTTCTATATTGCGCTATTATCTCCTTTATGCAATTATCTGTCGCAGAAGTTAGCTTTTCTTTTAATTCGTTTAATTTGCCAAGTGCTTCCCTGTCCTTCAAAATATTTGGATCATCAAGTATCCCTAAATTAATCCTCCGGCGTTCAAATTCTGCCTGCATAAAACCACCAATCGATTGCTCAGACATTCCCGCACTTTTTAGCGCCTGGAATATAGTCTTAACGTTACCTTTTATTCCCTCAATTACAGCACGTATTCCTTCTACTTTAGATCGGAGCAACTCTATTGCACCATTTAATTTTTTTGCATTTGCATCTTTTTTTCCAGACGCAATACTCCGAGCTCCCGATACTAGCTCAAGATTTACTTCCACACCGTACTCTTGTAGCTTTTCACGCAATTCGTCATGATTATCATCCGATCCTATTCCTCCCGTTGCAGACACTTGCAGAATGTTTTGCTCTAGTTGTCTAAGCCACATTGTTGAAGATTCTCCTTGGCCCTCTGGCACCATCATTGCAGATGATTGCAAAAAGGCAACTGACATTACAGGCAAAAACTTAAAAAATATCTTTTTCATATTATTAATCCTTTCTTTATATTGTCATATTTAATGACCATATAACAAA
>JAISQI010000004.1 GCA_031274295.1 Holosporaceae bacterium | reverse complement strand
AACAAAGAAAGCTCCCGGAATCTTTCGCTATTGCACGTCAGAAAAATTTAATTTGGATTTGCGATGTGATCGTTATGGCACTTTACATTTCCATAATATGTGTTCTGTTAAAATATATGGGAACTTCTATCTACGAACACATTTTCTTCGGCAAGATAATTGTGCCCGGCGCTATTCTTTTTGCGACTATCGTTCTTTATAGAGGATTTAGAGAATTTTCCGATTTTATTCTGGAAAAAGCACAACGGGACGAAACTGGCTATAGAGTAAAATTGCAGACATTTTTACCTATTTTGTCGGTTACGTTCTATGCGGTTTTATGCATAACATCCGCATTGCTTATTATGGCGAACTTGGAGATTAACATAATTCCAATATTGGCGACCTCTACAGTTTTTAGCGCGGTGGTTGGGTTTGCCGCTCAGGATACAATTAAATCGTTTTTAAAGGGAATTATGCTGTTAATCGAGGAGAATTTGTACGTTGGCGCGTATGTAAAAGTTGGAAACATGGAAGGATTAGTGGAAAGATTGTCTGTAAGAGCGTTGTATATGCGCGGAGTCGACGGATCGTTGTATGTGATTCCATACGCCGTAATAGATACCATTACCAATTACTCGAAAGATTATTCCTATTATTATGATGAATTATATTTTGACGCTAAAGATGAAATAGAAAAAATCTCTTCTATTCTGGTTGAAGTTATAGAAAATATGAGAAAAGAAAAGTATTACCAGGATAAAATTCTAAGTGGAGTAGAAATATACGGCATGAAGCCGTTCGATCTGACAGGACAGAAAATTTTCTGGAGAATAAAAACTTCTCCTGACGTTTATGGGAAAATAGTAAAATATGAAATATATCGCAGGTTATATTATGAATATAAAAAACATAATATAAACGTTCCAGTCGCAAATTCCACAGTAAACGTAATTTCGTAACGGATTATGGACATGGTTCGAAAAAAAATATACCCTGTTTCTGATTGGCATATCGGATAAAAACATGAAGCGCAATCGTAATGGAAAGATAATTGTTACCATTGATTCGGACGTATACACTCCGGGGAATTTGAATAAATTATACGCAGCGGGAGTTGACGTCTTCGGATTGAACTTTTCTTCAGGATCTCATAAGGGTTATATTAGGATTTGCGATGGAATCCGAACGATCGGTAAAAAATATCACACTTTCCCGACAATTTTAGCAAATTTACGAAGCCTAAATCCGGAAGCAAAAGATAGAATAAATTGGGAATCTATTCTCAATCTAGGAGTCGATTGGATTATTTTGCCGCCCGCTCAGAACATCGAAGAGATAGAAATGATAAAAAATAAAATCGATGGCCGAGCTGGAATCATATCGATATTGGAAAAATCTTCAGTAAACGCCTTCGAACCTATGATCGAGGCGACTGACGCTATTTTAATCTCAGAAGGCTTTTCCACAAATGTTCAGGAAGATATTGTGAAAGCGTGCAACAGGTTGGGACGCCCAGTAATAATCGAAATGCGAATATCCGAGTCAGTTGTTTCAGCCAAATCAAAATCAAAAATCGGAAATATGAAAACAGTAATATATCCTGGGATAGATGCGGTCATGCTGTCTATCGAGTCGTCACCTGAAAAACACCAGTTTGAAATCGTAGAACTTATTCATAGCATCATGGGAAAAAATGAAAAAGATTCATCCCGGATAAAATATACAGAAGGTGTGGCGGCTGCGCCGAATAAAAATACAATCGACGCCATTTGTGCGGCCGCAAAAGAAGCAGCTGAATTTTCCTGCGCGAATGTTATAGTATTGTTTACCGATTCTCTAAAAACAATTCTCCGGTGCTCCAGAATGCGCATCCGAATTCCCATAATTCTCGTAACGGAATCTCTAACGCTTGCTAGTAAGTCTGGGTTATGTGGCGGAATTTATCCGGCAATCTCAAAAAAAGAATTTAATATCGAACAAATTTGCAAAACAGCTAAAACCATCGTTCTGGATCGTGGATTCGCTGCGATCGGAGATAATATTGTTGTATTGGATGATATTTCTGGAAATTCCGTAACGATTTGCAGACTATAGTTGTGCAAAAATGTTATTATTCCATGTTATCTTGGTTTTTCGACCTAGCTCTTGCAAAAACTACATAAATTACTGGCACAATAAATAAAGTGAATAAAGTTCCCACGGACATTCCGCCTACTATAACCAGTCCTATCTGACGTCTTGCTCCGGCACCAGCTCCCGTTGCCAATGCTAATGGAATTGCTCCTATAACCATTGCAAATGTTGTCATTAAAATAGGACGCAGACGCAAAAACGCGGCTTCCTTTATCGATTCCAGAAGAGCTTTTCCGTTGTCTCGTATATTATTTGCGAAATCTACAATTAAAATACCGTGTTTGGTAATCAATCCAATCAATGTAACCAGCCCGACTTTAGAATAAACGTTAAGGCTCCCTTCTGGAAACACATACAATGTTATCAGAGCCCCCACAATTGAAAAAGGTACGCTCATCATTATTATAAGAGGATCGACGAAACTTTCAAATTGAGCCGCAAGAACTAAAAATACAAAAATTAACGCCAAACCAAATATAATTGCTATCTGTTTGCTTTCCTCTAGATAGTTTTTTGTATCGCCGGAAAATGTGAGCTGTATGGTATCAGGAAGATACTTATCCTTTATGCTAACTATATCGTTTACGACAGCACCTAAACTATACCCTTTCGCAATGTTCGCATTGGCAACAATTGATAGCATCTGGTTGTGATGATTTAATCCCATGGGGGATGAACGCTCCCTTATCGAAATTAAGTCGGATATTAACACCATTTTTACCTCGTTATCTTTTGAAAACAGTTTAGATTTTATTAACATTCT
>JAISQI010000022.1 GCA_031274295.1 Holosporaceae bacterium | reverse complement strand
ATTCTTGAAAGATCATCTGGCGATTGGCGTAATTTTTGTTCAGCTTGTATGAATAATTCATCTCTCTTGGCATCTCTCTGCACGTTTGCCGCTTTGGTCCCTTTGATAAAACTCTCTATTGTATCCACGATTTCTCTTACGGAAACACCCAACGATGCCGCTTTATCTCTATTTATATCGATAACATACTCCTGTTGGGGCGGTAATACAGATGATTGTAGATGCTGAATTCCAGAATACTTAGACATCAGAGACCACAAAAAACTTCTACCGTACTTTTCTAAATACTCATAACTCTGATTTGTCTGTAAAATAAAGTCGATCACATCTTTTTCTTCTCCACCGTATCCTGCAGATGCATAACAAGGAACTCCTATAACTTCTTTTATTAATGGCGTTATTTTTTCAGCGACTTCTTTGGATGAAAGGTCTCTGTCGTCCCAATCTACCAATTGTACAAATCCATCTATCTTACTTGTATCCGCCGTGATCCATCGATTTTTCATAAAAGGAGTGTTAGCCAAAACTGCATCGACTTTTTTCGCACTATCTTTCATAAAACTATAGCTAGCGCCGACAGGGCCAGTACCGTTAATATTAACGAATCCTATATCTTCTATAGGTCTACTTTCGGACGGAAGAATATTAGCAACAACACCACCAATGATAGCCGTCGTTAGTCCAATACACAAAACTGTGACTTTTTTATTCAATACTATGTTTAATAAATTTAAGTATTTAGAATCCAATGTCGTCAGAATATATTCTTGAAAGCGAGCGGCTTTTTCCCATAAACCAGCTGCTTTTTTCCTTCTTTCGCTACTCAATAGTTTGGAACACATCATCGGAGACAAGGTTAAGGCAATAAATCCAGAAATCAAAACGGCGCCGGCTAAAGCGAGCGCGAACTCTTTAAAATAAGATCCTATTTTTCCCGGAGTTAAAGCAATGGGAATATAGGTAATCGCAAGAGTTAACGTCATGGCGATAATGGAGAAAAATATTTCCTTTGAACCCGCTATGGCTGCTTGAAGCCTTGGAAGTCCATTTTCCATATGCCTATGTATATTTTCAAGAACAACAATTGCGTCATCAACTACTAAACCTACAGCTAATACCATAGCCAGCAACGTAAAAGTATTTATTGAAAAATCAAATGCAAATAGAAGAACTAATGTACCTAATAACGACACCGGAATAGTGACTATCGGTATTAATGTCGCTCTAAACGACCATAAAAATAGAAAAACAACCAAAACAACCAAAAAAGTCGCTTCAAAAATAGCTTTGTAAACGTTGTAGAGCGAAGCTTTAATATCTCTTGCTTCGTCCATAACAACGACTGCTTTTACTCCACTTGGTAGTAATTCCTTTATTTCTGGCATAGCTTTCTCTACCGCTGAACTTAGATCAATTGGATTGGCGGTCGATTGCTTTGTTATGGATAATATTACGCACTCACGCCCATTAAACCAAGCTCCGGAACGAATATCATCGGCCACTAGTTTTGATTTTCCAACGTCTTTTATCCGAACAACTTTTCCTTTACCATTGGAAGGGAGAACTATTTCATCAAATTCCATCGGTTTAGCAAGCTCCCCGTTGGCTACCAACATATATTCTCTATCCTTACTTATCAGGCGTCCACATGGTCTTTGGACATGTTGTGACATTATGGCATCCACCACATCGGCCGGAGTATATCCGTAGGCAGCTAACCGCTGCGGATCTAGGAATACCCTCATGCTCTTTATATTCCCCCCCGATAGAAGAACATGTCCAACTCCAGATAAAACTTCAAATTTTGATTTAATATATTTCTCTATATAATCTCTCAGATCGTCTATGGAATGGTTATCACTGGTAAATCCAATGCAAATACCCGCATTCGTATCGGTATTACCTTTTCTAATGATTGATTCTGGAATTCCACGTGGCAACTGGTTGCGGATTAATGAGAGTCTATCTCTAACGTCCGAAGCAGCTCCATCTGGAGTTCTTTCGGGAGCGAACTCTATGGTTATTTCACTCTTTTCATTGGTGCTTTGTGATCTTATCAACTCTATGCCTGGAATTGTTGCAAATTGACCTTCCAATATTTTTGTGATTTGAGTTTCAACTACTTTGGGACTCGCTCCCGGAAATTCAGATTCAATCACTATTATGGACTTCTCCACTTTAGGGTTTTTACGTATCTGAAGCTTAGATTGACATACAATGCCTAACACGGTAATCATCAGCGTTAAAACAGTGGAAAAAACAGGCCTTCGGATACAAAATTCAGTTATTTCCATGATCACTTCCCATTTTTAGATTTGTTTTTAGGAGGGGCATTTCGATTCTCGTAAAGTTTTTTCACTGCAGTAACGACATCTGCAGTTGAACTATTATTTTTTATGGAAACTTCTTTTCCGTCTAAAACGCTGGCCTGACCGCTAGTTATTACAATATCCCCCTCGTTTATTCCGGTAATAATTTCGACATTACCATCACGGCGCATGCCTACCGTGACAATAGTTCTTATTGCTATGCCTTCTGTTACTCTGTATACTAAGTCTTCGTCTCCTATTTTCTCGAGAGAGCTTTCGGGAATTAAAATACCCCGTTGATCTCCATCAACTGCGATTTTCACACTAACAAATCTTCCAGGCTTTAGAATCTGCGAGCTAACAGCCATCTCTTCTGGAATATCTAAAACTGCTCTCACGTCGAAACTATGAGTTATTTTGTCGCTTTCTGGGTCAATGGCTGTAATTTTTGCATCAAATACTTGGGTTTTATCCCCTCCTATCATTATTTGCACTTCCTGTCCCACGTAAACATTACCAACGTCGACCTCGGCAACTTTAAAATCAACCTTTAGGGGATGACAATCTACGATTTTTAATAATTCATTGCCGGAAGAAACAAATTGCCCCTTACTTATTTCATAAAGCCCTATAATTCCGCCGAAAGGAGCGTGAATCTTATGCTTATCCACCAGAGTTTTATAGGAATTTACGTTGGCGGCGCATTTTTCCATTTCAGCCTTCATTTTATCTTTGCTGACGCGCGTTGCAACGCCTTTATCTGCTAACTTTTCTACCGGATCGAATTCGACCTTTGCTCTCCTGTATAGGGCCTCAGCTTCCGTCAATTGGGCTCTAGCAGTTGAGTCATCTAACTCTATTAGAAGGTCATTTTCCTTAACAATAGCGCCTTCTGAAAAGTAAATATTTTTTATTTTGGCATTGACTTCTGTTTTTATTACAACAGAATTGAATGGACGCAAAGTTCCTATCGCATTAATGTATTTTACAACTGGTCCGAAGGTGGCTATGCATACTGTAACAGCTGGAGGAGTGAATGTTAACTTATTCTCTTTGCCGTTACCTATTTTGTAAATCATCCAACAAAAAAGCAATATAGCTGCGCCGATTCCCCCGTATAACATTATTTGTTTTTTCTTTAAACTGTTATTCACCATACTCTCCCTCACAAATATGTAAATACATGGTCGGAGCAAGAGGATTCGAACCTCCGGCCCCAGCCTCCCGAAGGCTGTGCTCTACCAGGCTGAGCTATGCTCCGACACCTTGCCGACAGAACACGTCCGTTAACCAAAGATATATTTTCGCATAATGCTCTGCGCATAGCAATTTTATTTTTAAGGAAATTCACTGTAACTCAGCGAATTATAACAACTTAGTTTGTTTAGTATCTTTTGTTGAAGATGCTACGCTGAACGAAGTAAAAAGATCCTCGAATTTAATGTTATTTTTTTCCTCTCCGCTCAAATTCCAAACCACTTGTCCATGATTAAGTACGATGGTTCTATCGCTCATCTCCAGAGCAAATTTAGGATCACTTACGGCCATAATCGTGGTCATACCTTTGGATTTAATGATTTTTTCAGTAGTTTCAAGAAGAGCTGTAGTTGCTTCTGCATCTAGTCCCGTAGAATGTTCATCAATTAGCAGGACTTGAGCCTCTTTAATTACCGCAATCATTAACGCTAAAACCTGCCTGTGTGGTTTAGAAATGTTGGATACTTTTTCATCTATCAATTCCTCCATTCCCATGAAATCCAGATCTCGCAATTGTTCTATGAACATTTCTCGTACTTCACTAGATACAGCTGAATCTATGATACTTTTAGATTGGTGATGCAGATAGGCTATTGCGAGATTTTCCGCAACCGTGAGATTTCCCGCCGTTCCTATGTCTTCGTCGTAAAATACAGACGAAAATATCTTAGACCTTTCGGATAAACTTTGATTAGTTATATCGATTTTGTTTACCCACAATCTCCCGAAGCTAGAATTAATATGGCCTGCTAGAAATTTTAGTAAAGTACTTCTGCCGCTACCACTATTGCCAATTACTGTGACAATTTCACCATCTTGAGCGGTAAAATTAACGCCTCGCAGAGCTATTCTCTCCAATGGAGTGCCAGTATTAAATACTACGAATAAATCTTCTAAACGAATCATTGGACTCCCCTTTAATTAATATTTAATTGCTCTTTTTTGATTATCATGAATCAACGCCATAAGGAATATTAGTACGAGAACCATAATAATGCCATTGTACTCAGATCCTATACTATTCAATTCACCAAATGTCGCGGTCTCCATTACTGCTTTATATATGAAAGCTCCCAGGAAACATCCCATAACACTTCCCTTTACAGTTTTGAATGACACCATTCTTTCCCCGATGATTACTGCGGCTAAACCAAAAACCAGTGATCCATTCCCCATTCCAGCATTGAAGATTCCGGATATTTGAGCTATTAATGCCCCTGCAATTGCAGATAATGCATTCCCCAATCCTAATCCTATGGAAAGTACTCGATTTGTATTAATTCCCAAAGATTCCGATATGATTCTTCCATTGCCATGCACTCTAATCGCCAATCCATATTCGGAATTCAATATTTTGAAAAAAAGTATGCATATAACGAAAACGATTACCAGTGTAATCACAAAACTATCAATTGCCGATAGTGTTGATAGAGCAGATTGCGTTCCATTTTTAGAAGAAGTTACACTTTCAAATGAAGAAAGTTTCAATATGAATGTTTGTGCAGCAGTGAGTGTAATAATACTGGCCAAAACAGGTTCAACACCTATATTAGTAATAAAAGATGAAGTTACGAATCCAGCCAATAGCCCTAAACACATTGAAATCAAAATGGCAACTAGTGGATTTACCCCATACAAAACAAGGGCTCCATAGGCACATCCACCCAGTGTGACACTGGCATCACAGGTAAAATCTATGACGTTAAGTACTTTGGTCGATAAATACACATTCAGGCCAATCAGTGTAAAAGCCAGAGATAAAGAAAACACATTAGCTATACTGTCAAACATCATCATAAAATCTCCACTAAAAAAGGTAGGGAAAGGCGATTAAACAACCATCCTATTTATATTTAGCTTCCCTCTAAACAAACTCCTCTGTAATGTCCGCGGTTGTCTCTTTATTTATCTTATCGTAGTTTTTCTCCAACCAACTATCAGCCGATTTTCTACCAGCTGTAAACAAATGATTTAGGAAATCGCTATCGGTATTTAATTTAGAAGACCAGCCAAGGTCATAGAAAACGGCCTCATCCTCTATCATGTGCACATGTAATTTTTTAAGTTTACCAGGTGCAACAATTCCATCGTCGATCAACTTTGAAATGAAATGTATAGAACGCATTTCTCTCATAATAGATGTATTGTTTGTTATTTCATTTAATCTATCTCCGATTTCCGCAGCAGATGTCGGCAGCTTATTTCTATGGGTAGGATTTAACTTAATCAACATAATATCAGACGTGTCACAGTTATAAATTAATGGATAAATAGCAGGATTACCGATAAATCCACCATCCCAATAGTATTCGCCTTTGACCATTACGGCGGCAAACATAGTAGGTAAACATGCCGTCGCTAGTAGGGCTTCTGTGCTCAATTCTTTGTTTATATTGGAAAATATTTTTAATTTTCCGGTGTAAACATGCGTTGCTGCTAAAAATACCTTAACGGCATTAAACGCATTTAACTTATCGAAATCAAACAGTTCTTCAACAATACTCTTCAATGGATTGCTTCCCAATGGATTCAGTTGATATGGTGACAAAATTTTTGCAATAAAATCAAAGAATAAAAATCCAGGGGAGTTATGCATGGTATATTTTCCGGCCAATATATCCAGCACTCCGGGTTTAAATATACTTGATGCTCCTGCTTTTGAGTTAATTGTCCAATATTTCGTTAAAAACTCACGAGCCCCCTCATTACCTCCGGTCATTATTCCTTGAGCAACAGCAACCGCGTTCATACCGCCGGCGCTTGTTCCTGACACACCTTCAATTACAAGATCCTTCTCCTCTAAAAGTCTATCTAACACTCCCCAGGTATATGCACCGTGAGCGCCTCCGCCTTGCATGGCAACAGATATACGCTTTTTTGGCTTTGACGTGCTACCTGAAACTACTGTGTTATCTTTTTTCATCATGTTATTCTCCATCTCAACAAAGATGTAAGAATTGTGCACCAAAAGGGTTTAAAAAAAGTTAACAACACGAATATTATTATTGTATATTTTTAAAATTTATCGACTGCAATCTTAGACGACTCTTTGATTTTGCCACTTGATACAATCCAAAATACCGAATGCAGATAACTAACGCAAAACAAAATCATTGCAATCCATTTAAATTTGTATTTCCTCTTGTAAATATTGATCATATAAATACCAAATTAATAAAAAATAAATATTTTTTATTTAAAATAAAGATTGAATATTTTTATTAGTAATATATTATTAAATTGTATATTTAGTTTTAGGGAGAAGGTTATGTCAGCGACTACAAATCCAAATACAGATAAAACGAATGCATTTGCAGGCTTTAAGATTCCGAAGTTTGATACGGACGGAATTATGGATTCGTACAAGAAAAATTTGGAGATTTTAGGACTTATTAATAAAATGTCCATCGAGGTTTTTAGTGGAATTACAAAGCTTCAAACGGCGTTTGTAAAACAACTCATGGATGACATGGGAGGTGTCATTGAAAAAGGTACAAAACCCTCCGAAGCATTAGCCAAGTTTTCAGAAATTGCTCGCGACGGCGTTGTTAAGGCCATCAACAATGGCAAACAAATATCTGATTTGATCACCGCAAACAATAATGAGCTAACGGCTGCTATTACAAAAAGATTCAAAGAATCAATTGAAAATGCAAAACGGAAGTAACTGAAAAAAGTAACTTTGTATTAATCAGCTATAGAGGGTATCGGTCGATACCTTCGTTTTCACTGAACTAAAATAAATGAGCCATTTAGTTAAATTTACTTAGTCGTTCGCTAGAAAATACAAACTTCTCCCTTTTTATAATCCGCAGTGATATTGGATTCCTCTGATAACTCTCCTGAAATTATTTTTCGCGCCAAGAGATCATAAAGCTGCTTCTTTATGCATCTTTTTAATGGACGTGCTCCATAAATTGGATCATATCCTACTTCGCAAAGAAAATTTTTCAGTTTTTCATTAAAAGTAATAACGATTTTCCTCTCCTTCAATCTTCTTACAAGCTCTTGCAACTGGATTTCCACAATTTCTCTCATATTTTCCTTGGATAAAGAATTAAACACTATTATTTCATCTAGCCGATTTATTAGTTCTGGTCTAAAGGTCGATTTAACCACCTTCATAACCTCTGCGCTTATGGATTCATTCGATAAAGATTTATTTTGAAAAAATTCAGAACCGAGGTTTGATGTGAGTATTATTATTGTGTTTTTGAAATTGATATTGCGTCCAAGTCCGTCGGTCAAATGCCCTTCGTCTAGCGTCTGCAATAAAATATTAAAAACGTCGCTATGCGCTTTTTCAATTTCATCAAATAAAACCACCGCATACGGACGACGTTTGATAGCTTCCGTTAATTCCCCCCCTTGTTCATAGCCAACATATCCCGGAGGAGCACCAATTAATCTGGAAACCGAGTGTTTTTCCATATACTCCGACATATCAATTCGGACCATATTATTTTTGTCATCGAATAAAAACTGCGCCAAAGCTTTGGATAATTCAGTTTTTCCCACTCCGGTCGGTCCGAGGAATAAAAATGAACCCATCGGCCTATTGGGGTCAGAAATTCCAGCTCTGGATCTACGAATACAGTCTGCAATTACGCCGATGGCTTCATCTTGGCCAACAACAAATTCTTTTAATCTTGCTTCTATTGATAAAAGGCGTTCTTTCTCACCAACCATCATTTTTTCGACCGGAATTCCAGTCCAGCGAGACACTACGACGGCGATATCATTGTCGGTAACTTCGTTGTGTTTCTTGGCGGTAGATTGTTCTATTTGCAGCTCGTCTAATTTAGTTTGTAGTGTTGGAAGCTTGCTATATAAGAGTTCTCCCGCCTTTGCGAAGTCGGCATTTCGCTGAGCAATCTCTGCATTATGTTTGACTTCTTCAATTTCGTTCTTTATATCTTTAATTTTATCAATGTTTTGCTTTTCTAAGTTCCAGGCTGCATTTAATTCTTTGGACTTTTTCTCCAGAAATTCTAGCTCAGATTGAATCTTCTCAAGACGTTCTTTGGATGAAGCGTCCGTTTCTTTTTTCAATACTTCTTGTTCGATTTTCAGCTGCATAATTTTACGATCCAGCTCGTCTATTTCTTCTGGCTTGGAATCCATTACCATTTTCAACCTACTGGCCGCCTCGTCCATTAGATCAATAGCTTTATCCGGAAGAAATCTCTCGCCGATGTATTTACTGGAATAAGTACAGGCAGCAACTACAGCAGAATCACTTATGCGCACTCCATGATGCAATTCATATTTTTCTTTCAAACCGCGCAGTATGGAAATTGAATCCGATACCGTGGGTTCATCCACAAAAACAGGTTGAAATCTGCGAGCAAAAGCGGCATCCTTCTCTATATACTTACGATATTCGTCCAAAGTTGTTGAACCAATACAATGTAATTCACCGCGAGCAAGCGCTGGTTTTAACATATTCGATGCGTCCATTGCTCCTTCGCTCTGACCCGCTCCAATTAGCGTGTGAATTTCATCAATGAATAAAATTACATCACTACTTTCCGACACTGACTTAAGAATGGCTTTCAATCGTTCCTCAAATTCGCCACGAAATTTTGCTCCAGCTATTAATAATCCTAGATCCAATGCCATAATATTTTTGTTTTTGATGGAATCAGGAACGTCTTGTTTGATTATTCTGGATGCCAGCCCTTCGGCAATTGCTGTTTTCCCAACGCCCGGTTCGCCTATCAGAATAGGGTTATTTTTCGTACGACGCGACAAAACCTGTATAGTTCTTCTGATCTCTTCGTCACGACCAATAACTGGATCTAATTTTCCATCGCTGGCCAACTGAGTAATATTTTTCGCGTATCTATTCAAAGCATCAAAACCCGATTCGGCATTTTCAGTATCAATAGTTTTATTCATCCTAATCTCTTTTATTGTTTTCTCTAGGTTTTCTAATGTGCCATCACAATCTAAGAATAATGATTTTATAGGTTCGTTTGCAAGAGTACAAAAAATGATATTGTCCAAGCCAATATATTTATCATTAAGTTGCGCTGCTCTCGTATTCATTTTTTGAAAAATAACCGACAGTTCATGAGATAACGATACATTTTGATTTCCATAAACCTCCGGTAGTTTAGATAATTTTTCGTTGCATAACCGCTCTAATTTATCCTGATTAATTCCCTGAAGACATTTGCTAATCACATATTGGTCTCGGTTATTTAATATAGATTTCAGAACATGAAACGAAGAAAGCTGCTGATGATTACGAGAGACAGCTTCTTCCTGAGATTGTTGAAAAATTAACAATACCGACGGTGTCATATTCATGCTCATAACGCCCTTAACTTTAGTAATTGTTAATTATACCATTTTATAAATTAGATTCGAACATGGTTATATGGTTCTTCTCATACTAAGGGTTACTACTGTGGGTCGGATTTCGATAAAGTTAACCGGAAGTTCTTTAGGGTACCTCCCTCCTCCAAAGGGAAATTTAATTGATTGTTAAGATTTATGGTGTATAATTAATCTGTTGCTTCGGCAACTATGGTAATAAACGCTTTGATTAATAGACGATGTGGACTCGGGGGCAGAGCCCGACATCTCCACCACTTTATTTTGGGGATGAATAGATTCGACGCACGTTGAAAAGCATAGCTTTTACCCGTGATGGTTTACGTTACAGAACTAAACAATATAAATGCGAACGATAATTTTGTCGCATGCAACGATAATTTTGCAAAGGAAGCTATTGCTTTCGCTGCTTAATTAAGTAGACGCGGTTAGGGGGAGCCGGGCAACAGAAATCCCCCATAAATATACGAAATAATTCCGTTTTCCCGCCTCTTCTCATGATACTCTATTATCCGCCTTCCGAAATAATTCTTCTGGCATTTCCTTCGAGAAGAATTCTTATTTTTATGACATTCTGGGGAAGTAAATGTTGGATTATTTCAGGCCATTCAACGATTGTAACACAATGGTGAAGCGCTTCTTCAACTCCCAGTTCATAAAATTCTTCTTCTGATTTTAGCCTGTACAAATCCACATGCCAAATTTCAGCAACACTAGAATTATAGATCTGAACTATGGCAAATGTTGGACTGGGAACTTCCTTTATGGACTTATTGAGAGATTGTATGAAATATTTTGAGAAGGTAGTCTTTCCATAACCTAGATCTCCGAATAAAGCAAAACATTGTCCGACCTCTGCGAATTGAGAAAAATATTCGGCTGCGATTTTTGTGTCGTTCAATGAGTTACAGATGAATTCCGTCATATTTTATAAAAATTTTATTTCGGTAGCAAGCCGCCATCTAAAAGTAATGAGATGTTTTCTGATATTTTCGAGAAAACTTCTGGTAGAATATTCTCTTCATCCTTCGAAAAATCACTTAAGACATAAGAAGCTACCATGGATTTTTCTCGTGGCCTTCCTATACCTATTCTTATGCGCCAATAATCTACTCCCACCAGAGAATCTATGCTCTTTAATCCGTTGTGTCCGCCATTTCCTCCGCCTTTTTTAATTTTTATGCGACCAAAATCAAGATCTATGTCGTCATGAAACACATAAATCTCTTCCGGAGCGATTTTATAAAAGTTCATCAGAAAGAAAACGGCCCGTCCGGATAAATTCATAAAAGTCAAAGGCTTAGCAACGATAATTTTGCTTTTATCCAGATAAAAAGAAGAAATCTCAACCAAATGGGCTATTTTCTTAAACGAAGTAGACACATGATGAGTTTCGATTAATGCATCTATTGTTCTAAAACCAAGATTATGTCTGTTATTTTTATATTCGGGCCCTGGATTTCCGAGACCTACAAATAACACGCCCATGGTTATGAAACTGTTTCTTCAGATTTTTCCTCTGTTACTGTTTCTTCTTCGGCTGAATCTTTCTTCATTATTGTCGGGGCAACAACTGTCGCAATTGTGAAATTCTTGCAACCTATGGGAAGATTCACGGAGGGTGGCAACTTAACGTCGTGTGCATGGACGGTATGATGAAACTCAAATCCGGTCAGATCGATTTCTATTTTTTCAGGAATACTGTCAGAGCTACAAGTAACGTCAATTTCATGAACAAGGACATTTAAAACGCCGCCTAATTTCAATCCAGGAGACGCGAGCTCATTGACAAAAACGAGGGGAACGCGTACAGAAATTTTACTGCTCTTTCCAACTCTCATAAAATCAACATGAAGAGGCTGATCGGTTACCGGATGAAACTGAACGTCTTTGGCAATGAGTTTTTGTCCCTTTTTTCCGATTCCTTCTACTTCAAAAACAGTGGAAAAAAAATTAGATCTGTGTACGTAGCGGTTCAACACATCGCTCGCAATACATATGGACTCTGGATTTTCAGAGTCTCCATAAATAATGCACGGAATAAAACCTTCCCTTCGATCAGATCGCGCAGATCCAGTTCCGAATTTTTCTCTATTTTTCGCTTCTAAAACAACGGTAGCCATTATAAAAATTCCCTTTTAAGTCATCACAATATACATCTAATTGTTTCTGCTATCAACGAATCAATTGATAATTTTCTAAATTTTGTCGGAAGATTTTTTTCCCCTTCTACACTATCCGTTACTGTGATTTCCATCATATCTGAATTGTTGAGTTTTTCTATAGATCCCTGAGAAAAAATCCCGTGAGTGGAATAGGCTACGACCCCCTTACATCCGGCTTTTAATAGAGCATCAGATGCATGACACAGCGTTGCTCCGGAATCTATTATATCATCAATCAGCACGCAAATTTTATTGGTGACATTACCAACAACGTCTGTTTTTTTCAGCTCACCGAATACGTCTCTTGCTTTATTGCAGACAGCGAAATCACACCGAAGCGCCTTTGAAATCGTGTCGGCGCGATACGCTCCACCAATGTCTGGAGAAACAATGACTATCTTATCAGAATTATATTTACTCATGATATCAGGCTCGAATATCTTTTCTGTAGAAATGTGCATTGTCGGAATTCTTATTAATGGTTCACAATGGTTATCAAATACGATACAACTGGAAACATTCATTGTTTCCAATAGACGCGAAAATAACCCCGCTCCGAAGGATTCATTTTTATTCTGCACATCCTGTCGAGAATACCCCATATACGTCATACATAGAATAAGATTTTTTGAATCCCGCAGAGCATCTAGCAGGAGAAACAACTCCATCCAGTCTTCGTTTTTAGGAGTCGCAGCCAGAACTATTACGTTATGAAAGTATTTCGGCACAGAGACAGAAATTTCATCATTATTGAAGCGTCTCACATTAGCGGGAAATGCAGATAAAGAGAGTTCTTTAGCGACAGATTTAGCAAGCTCTTTCGAATTTCTCGTGTAGACTATTTCCATTTTTCACCTCAAACATATAGCAGAAATTTGACGACCGCAAATGCCGTTCGAATTTTTGCTTGCAAAACGGTAACTGAAGTAATTTTCTCGTTCCGAATAAGTGTCTATTTTAATAACATCTATGTTGCTTTTGCACAATCCCGATTTAAGCAGACGGTTTTCACAATATTTTGGTAGATCAAAATGTACTTTGAAATTTATTACGCAAAAATAATCCTCATTTCCGTTAAAACTTTTTTTAAACGCTTCGTCGACCTCATAATTTTCTTGAGATATGCATGGCCCGATGGCGGCACTTATATCCTTCGGGTTACTTCCAAGCTCTACCATTTTATCTATCGTTGATTCGATAATTCCCGACACTGCCCCCTTCCATCCGGCATGCGCCGCTCCTATTATGTGATTCCTTTTATCCAAAAACAAAATCGGCGCGCAGTCCGCCGTTAAAACTCCGATAGAAATGTTTACTGTTTTAGCAACCATTGCATCCGCTTTCATGTCCGAATTCGTTTGTTGATTCACCACAATGCAAAGATTACCATGTTGCTGTTGAAGAGTGATTATTCTCAAAGACTGTAGCTTATTTTTTACGATATCTAAATTTTTTAGAACTAAAGTTTCACGGTCTCCAACAAACTTGCTGCAATTCAAAGAAGAATAAAGCCCCGAACTTTCTCCGTATTTTCTTCCGAAAAATCCGTGATTCGTAAATTTAGACATAATGCGGGAAGATTGTATCACTATTGTTTTTCTTCATCCGAAGAGATAAGACCTAGGGCTAACATATATGTATCCAAAAGCATATCCTCAGTTTCCCTATCTTCCGTTTTCATCTTTTTTAATTTTATAATTCTCTTCATAATCTTTGCATCAAAACCATCTGATTTAGCTTGCCTGTAAACATCTGAAATATGCTCATGTATTTCTGTTTTTTCGACTTCTAAATTCTCAATTTTTTCTATATACTGTCTAAGTTTACTCGCGTCACTTGAATGCATTATTTTTCCATTTTTGCTGATCTGTAGGACGAGCCGCAATGCAGAAATATGAAACAAAACACAACAAAAAGGACATCGCGGTCTCGACCTAATACAATTAATATAATAAAGATTGATAAAGATCAACCCGTTAACTATTATGGCGGCTACAGGGTTTGCATGGAGTCGGTTATTGCATCGATCTACACTGAAATCATCAGTTTTTTTTGAGGGAATAGGAGTGCATAGTGGCAATCATTGCCGTGTTTCTGTTTCTCCGGCTAAAAAAGGCAATGGAATAGTATTTTCCATAGGGAAAGATTCCATTCGTGCGTCCTTTGATAGAATATCAGATACAATAATGTGCACAAAATTATCAAGTGTAAATGGCTCGGTTGTTTCAACGGTTGAGCATTTAGCAGCCGCTTTATATGGCTTGGAAATAACGGACGTTAAAATTAAAGTGGAAGGCGGCGAAGTCCCAATACTAGATGGAAGCGCGATTCAATTTGTTGAGGCATTTACATCGGCCGGAATAGAAAAATTCCACGATATTATACAGACTTTGCGAATAAAAAAAACCATCAAAATTCAAGATGAAGAAAGATGGACGTCTCTATCTCCTGCGGATTCATTCAGCATCAACATAGAATGTGATTTCATGGCTAAGGGGTTAAAAACTGACCCATTTTCCTTTGATTTTGCAAAGGACGATTTTACGGAAGAAATAGCTCCCGCCAGAACGTTCGGTTTCTTTTCAGATATAGAATTTCTGAGGAAAAATAATCTTGCTGCCGGGGCATCTCTGGATAATACCATTGTTTTTGATAATAAAGGACTTCCAATTAATAAAGAAGGCCTACGATTATCCAACGAACCGCTTCGACACAAGGTTTTGGATATTATTGGGGACCTATCAATGACGGGAAGTAGGATTATTGCGCGATTTGATAGTTTTTGCCCCAGCCATAGGATGAATAATATGATACTCAAAGCTCTTTTCGCTGATAAAGACAGTTTCGAACTAGTAGATTAATGTATATATTAGGTATAGAGTCCAGTTGTGATGAAACAGCGGCAGCAATTGTCACAGAAGATAGAACTATCCTTTCAAATATTGTGTACTCTCAAATTAATGAACATGAATTTTTTGGAGGAGTTGTTCCAGAAGTAGCAGCAAGATCTCATCTAGAAAAAATCGATGTGGTAGTTAACAATGCGCTGCTGGATGCTCGTCTAGATATATCCGATATTACGGCAGTCGCAGGAACTTGTGGCCCTGGATTGATAGGCGGAGTAATTGTGGGTGCAACTTTTGCAAAATCTATTTCAATGGCCATGAATATTCCCTTTATTGCCGCAAATCATTTAGAAGCACACGCATTGTCGATTAGATTAACAGATGATGTTGATTTTCCATACTTATTATTGCTTGCTTCCGGAGGTCACTGTCAATTATGCGTCGTTTATTCTATTAATCATTTTGAGGTAATAGGAAAGACCATTGACGATTCTATTGGAGAATCCTTCGATAAGGTCGCCAAACTTTTAGGATGGGAATACCCAGGAGGACCAATAATTGAAAAAATGTCCATCCACGGGAACGATCGAAGTTTTTTATTGCCTCATCCCTTATGTAGTAAAGATTCATGCGACTTTTCATTTTCCGGACTAAAAACTGCGGTCCGCCTTGCGGCGACCAAATGCCAAACGGAGCGCGATAAAATAGACCTATGCGCAAGCTTTCAACGGGCTGTCACGGATGTTCTAGTTTACAAAATAAATCAGGCAATCAAGGTTTGCAAGACAGTTAAACTCTCTGCCGTAGTAATATCAGGTGGTGTAGCAGCCAACAAGTTCATACGTATAGCATTGCAAAATGCGTGCGAACCATATGGATTACGTTTTCTCGCACCCCCCGTTCATTTATGTACGGACAATGGAGTTATGATCGCCTGGTTAGGCGTGGAAAAATTTCTAGCCGGGCAATTTAATGATCTGAATTTCTCCCCCATGCCTAGATGGCCGTTATCGTCATAATTTACACGTGAATCCTAAAACATCTGCTTTTATGAAATTGACGTTGTCATTCTGCCTCTGGATTGGGTACGGTCGGAGAAGTAACTGGTACGTTCGTTTCTGGGTTGGGTACGATCGGAGAAGTAACTGGTATAGTCGTATGTGGAGTTATGATGGCGGTTCTATCTCCAAATATTTTTGCATTACTCGGGAAAATTGTTTTTCCTGGTATTGTTAATAAATAAAAATACGTATTAAAGCCTCGTTTGGAAGTATCGGTGTACCACACTACAGTTTCTATCAACAGTTTTTTCTCTCCGTTTTGTATTTTCAATTTTTTTATGCTTCCGGTATAGGACGCTGAGTTAACATTAACGGTAGAATAATCATATTTATCGGATAAACATGTGACGCTGTTCTCTTCTAAATTATTATTTACGTTAATACACCACAATACTTTGAATTTATCATCGCCTTTTCCTACAATACAGGCGATGTATGTCGATAGGTTAAAGGGTAATTTTTTACTTCTAGCGATTCCAGGCAGAGTTAGTCCGACGCTTTTTGAAATACCATTTAAATAATCTTCTGATAAAACCTTAGAACCATGCTTATGCAGCATGTTTATCAACATTTGAGCATAAAGTTCTGATGTTTTTTGAAGTTTAAGAGAAATTCTGTAGGCAAGAGGAACGTCCGTACCAAAATACAAAACCAAAACGAGAACTGGAATAGCAAAGGCAAACTCTATTAAGATAGCTCCTCTAGATTTTTTCAATAAAAGTTTAAATTTCTTCAGCGCAAAATAGATTAAGAAATTTAATACTTTTTTTATAAAAATCATAATTTTCCATTATACAAGCTACATGTTAATGGTATATGAATATTGTCATTATAAGTCGATTAATCATTCTTATCTTCGTAATCTACGCGAAAATTTTTTCTCTCAAAAGTAATTTTGACCTTTTTATAACTTGGAGGAATTTTGGCACGATATTCTCCTGTTCCCGAATATTTAGCAAAGATATATCCTGCCAGCGGAGTCATGTGATCGGACGGATACTCTACTTTTTGCCAGGGGGTAATACGTTTTTTGGCCACAAGTTCCCATTCGAAAATTTTTATTTTATCGGGATGATCTTTTATTAATTGATCTATGCTGCGAAAATAGTGATAGGCTGACATTTTCATTAACTCTTCCACTAATTCTTGTTCATAAACAACTATCATATGCACTTTAACAGCTCCCCGATCGTTCATATCTTCTTCGGTGGATAACATTACTTCTTCCAAGGTAACCCCCCCCTTGGGAGCAAAAAAGTCGCTCAGCATGGAGTCATTTTTCTCCGTTAATGTTTTCAATGACGATGCTGCCGTCATTGCCATAATACCTCCGGTCGCCGTCACCGATGAGGCATTAACATTGGAGAATAAAAATATATAAAATATAAAATAAAAAAAATTCTTCATTCTTTACAATCATTCAATGTCCAAAGTATAAAAGCAAAATATTTATTAAAAAATAGTTTAAAAAGTCTCTTTTTTTAAATTAATTATTTTAGAATTATGTGAAAATCCCGAGTATTTCAAAATGCTTTCACTTGATTACTTAGATTGCGCTCACTTAATTTGAGGTGGGTATTAACATGCATGTTGAAAAAATAAAATATCTGTAGTAGAAATAACTACTAGAGTGGTGTCAATGAATAATGTGTTGAGTTGTTTCTTTCCTACCACAATTGTTTTGGTAGACGATAGCGTTTCATTTTTAGATAGCTTGACGGAAGCAATTTCCGTTCCCAATGTTACATTTAAAAAATTTACTAAACCATCCGAGGCGCTGAAATATATCAACGACATCAGTAATATTAATCGATTAGACTGCTCCGATTTGACCATAGATGGAGAAGAAGGAACTTCCGATTGGAAATCCATACTATTGAATATTAATTGTTTGCATCGTGAAATTTATAGCCTGGATAGATTTTCAAGAATTTCAACGGTTGTTGTCGATTATTCAATGCCAAAAATGAATGGCGTTGAGCTTTGTTCCGGTATAAATGATAAGAGCATTCAGAAAGTGCTTCTAACCGGCGTTGCTGATGAAAAAGTTGCCATAGAAGCTTTTAATGGCGGGTATATTAATAGATTTGTTAAAAAAGGAGTCGATTCATTTGAAGCGGAAACGATCGAGAATATAAACAAATCGATCTATCAATATTTTAAAGCTCACACTGATGATATATCCAGGCATCTTTCCGTCTATGATAAAACTCATCTCAAGGATCCGATTTTCGCAAATTTCTTTTTTAACACGTGCTTGAGCAGAACATACGTTGAATATTACATGTTAGATACTCTAGGTGGGTACTTGTTTTTGAATTCTCAAGGACAGCCTAGTCTTTTAAGTGTTTTAACAGAATATGAGATAGGTCGAATAGTAGATATAGGCATAGAATCAGGAGAAGTTTCCTGTGATGTTTTGGACGGATTAAAGTCTAGAGAATACATGTTAGTTTCTCATAATCGTACCGGACAGTTACCTCCAATAGCAGAGTGGGGTAATTATCTAAGACCTGCCCGAAGGCTTGATGGTTATCAAACATATTATTTTTCATTCGCCGGAGCAGAATCTTTGGATCTGGACTTTAATAATATTAAGAGTTTTGATCAATTTCGAAAAATGTCGGGTGCTTGATTTGTATTGATCAATTAGTATGTGTTAATCTCCTATAAAATATTCGGAGCTAATATGCCCAAAGAAGAGCCAGTTATTTCGTTTGACAGGGTTATGCTTCACTATGGTGAAGGAGCTCCTGTTTTAAGAAATATTTCGCTGTCTTTATATAAGAAATCCTTTCATTTTTTAACCGGAGCGAGCGGAGCTGGAAAAACTTCCCTCCTCCGTCTACTTTATGTGGGAATTAGGCATTCTTCGGGAAAATTAAAAATTTTCGGGAAAGATGTCTCCGAGATTTCACGAGAAGAACAATGTAAATTAAGACAACGTATTGGGGTTGTTTTTCAAGATCTTAACCTTCTGGATCATTTAACGGTTTTGGAGAATGTAGCATTACCACTTAAGGTGATAGGAGAGCATACAAAACGTCGAGAACATCAAGCAAAAGAGATTCTTGATTGGGTTGGACTTGGAAACTGTTTTAATGCGCGTCCAGATACTCTTTCCGGAGGACAAAAACAAAGAGTCGCAATTGCTCGTGCTGTGATTACGCGTCCAGATATTTTGTTGGCGGATGAACCCACCGGAAGCGTAGACGAAAAAATAGCCAACAAGCTTATGGGGCTGTTTTATGGCATGTATAAAATGGGAACATGCGTTGTTGTTGCAACCCATTACAGACAGTTTGTAGATAAATTTCACTACAATGAAATTCATCTTAAGCATGGTTGTATAGTCGAGAAAGATCAAGTTGAACAGGATGTGACGTCATGAGTTCTTTTGATTATGATTTTGATTTCAGCAGTGATAAATCCAATAGATTTGTGCCTTTCATTATTGGGTTTTTAATGTATTCTGTAACAATAGCCCTGATGAGCGGTATTTTTACGTATAATATCACTTCGGGGTGGAGTGATGCATTAAATGGTCGGATTACCATCGAATTTCAATCCAATGTTGATGGAGCAGACGAGACGCTTACCAATAGACAAAAGGAAGAAATAATAAAAGTTGTAAAATCAACGGATGGAATAAAATCCATAAGAAAATTACAGGAAGATGATATTTTAAAAATACTGGAGCTATGGCTCAGCAGTACGGCTATTCCCGATGACTTTCCATTTCCGACGATTTTTGATGTTGAAACGGAAAAAGACGCTAAAGTCGATCTGCTGTTGTTGACAGACAAATTATCAAAGATATCCCAAGGAGTAAGAATACATGATCATGCCAACTGGTATGCTCCCATAGTAAAAATTAGCAATGGTTTGTTTGGTTTTGCCATTATATTATCGATTTTAATTTTTGCGACCGTTTGTGCGGCAGTGATTTTTATAACAAGAAAAACTTTGGGAGTACATCTCAATACCGTAAAAATTTTGCAATTAATCGGAGCGAATAGTTCATATATAGCCTCTCAATTCAAGCGTTATTACTTTGCCGTTGGGTGTAAATCGTCCATAATATCAATTAGTTGCAGCTTGTTCACCATTGTGGGAGTGTCTTTTCTGTCTTCATCCGAAATATTCAGTATGGATACTGTAAAATACATGCTTGTGGCAATTATCATTCCCTTAATTGCCACTATATTGGTTATGACAACATCTAAAAATACTGTTTTGTTTTTTCTAAAAAAGGATGAGTGGATTAATTAATGAAATCCATATACCATTTTTTCGTCACTGCTATTGTTCTTTGGGCTGGATTCTGTGGATTTTTCATTTCATATGTAATTTTATGCAAACATCAGTATAACACTTCGTTTGACAACGTGGTTGTGTTGACCGGAGATTCTAAGCGCATAACCCATGCTTTTCATTCCGTAGAAGCCTACAAGCCAAAAAATATATTCATATCCGGAGTTTATGAAAAAACTACATTAAAGGATATTTCCCAAAATAGACATCTAAAAAACGTTGGTATTATTCTTGGAAAACAAGCAAAAAACACAAAAGAAAATGCATTAGAAATAGATAAATGGGCAATGGAAAATAATATATCGGAAATTTTATTAATTACATCGGATTATCATATTACAAGAAGTATATTGGAGTTAAAGCATGTCAACGGTGGTCTTAAAATATACCCCCATGAGGTAAAATCTGATATAAATCTCAAGTTTGTTTGGCAATGCATTAAGGAATTTCATAAAATAGTATATGTTTGCATTAGAAATTTTGTAGAAGGATTAGAGTCTCTGTATGCTAGCAATAAGATCAGTGCTATTTAATGGTGTGTTTTTTTCTACGATAGCAATTGCTTTAATTTTAGGATTTCCACTTATATTTTTAAACAACAGAAAATATGTCTTTATTTTCTGGCATTATTTATCAATTATCCTAGAATTCATTACGGCTAAAATTAGCGGCATAAAATGCAGGGTTGAAAATGAAAAAAATATTCTTAAAAAACCTGCAATATACGCAATGCGTCACGAATCCACCTGGGAAACGTTGATTCTGATCAGTAAATTCAAAGAACCTATTTTTGTATTGAAGGAAGAACTATTAAAGCTTCCGCTATTTGGAGCAATGGCTAAAAAAGCAGGAACAATATCCGTCGATAGGAAAAATAAAACTAAAGCTCTACGAGACGCCATAGATAGAGTTGAGAATTCAATAAATAAAGGACATCCGGTAATAATTTTTCCCGAAGGAACTCGTATGGCCGCCGGAGAATATGTTCCATTGAAAAGAGGAATTGCATTATTTTATGAAAAAATCAATTGCACAGTTGTACCTGTCGTTCATAATTCTGGATATTTCTGGCCACGCCGTGGATTCATTAAAAAGCCCGGAACAATTATTGTAAGGTTTATGGATCCAATTGTTCCTGGATTATCAAGAGATGAATTTATGGATAAATTAAACGATGTATTTCATACCGAAATCGACAAACTAAGAGAAAAAAAAGGATAAGTATGTCTTTTGAGATGAAACTTCACAGGATATTGGAGCGACATGAATTGCTAAAGGAACAAATGCTAGAATATGCCGGCGATTCCGAAAATTTTATAAAGTTATCAAAGGAATTTTCCGATCTTGATGACCTTGCTAATGCTATAAATAAATATCTGAAAGCTAAGACCGAGTTATCTGAGCTTGAAAAAACACTTGAAGATCCAACTATCGAATTTGATTTCAAAGGACTTGTTACCGCTGAAATTGAAAATTTAAAAACACTAATTCCGCAATTCGAAAAGAAAATCAAAACGATGTTAATCCCCAAAGATGCCGTCGATGAAAAAAATGCCATTATAGAAATTAGAGCCGGAGCTGGAGGTGATGAAGCGGGCCTGTTTGCGTCTGATCTTTTTAGAATGTATCAAAAATATTCAGAATCTCGCGCTTGGAATTTCGAAATCCTGTACTTCAATGAATCTGGCATAGGAAGCATAAAAGAAGCGGCAGCTTGTATTTCTGGAAAAGGGGTCTTTTCATATTTAAAATTCGAATCTGGAGTACACAGAGTTCAAAGAGTCCCCGTTACTGAATCCGGAGGACGTGTGCACACCTCAACGGCGACGGTCGCAGTTTTGCCGGAGGCAGAAGAAGTTGATGTGAAAATTAACGAAACAGATCTGAAAATTGACGTAATGAGAGCTTCAGGAGCCGGAGGACAACATGTTAATAAAACGGAAAGTGCCGTTAGAATTACTCATATTCCAACGGGAATCGTTGTTGCGCAACAGGACGAAAGATCTCAACATATGAATCGCCTAAAGGCCATGAAAATCTTGCGATCCCGGCTATATGAATTGGAAAGAAAAAAATTACATTCCGAAAGAGCAGACAATCGTCGCTCCCAAATTGGCACCGGAGATAGATCGGAGCGTATTCGCACCTATAACTATCCGCAGGGGCGCGTTTCCGATCACAGGATAGGCTTAACACTCTATAAATTACCTCAGGTAATGGAAGGAGAAGGATTGGACGAAATTATTACAGCTTTAATTGAGTTCGATCACAACGATCGCATGGAAATTTTTCACGAGGAAGCATAATTTGCGATCAGCCCATTCGATAATTGCGAAATTCTGCCAAAACAATAGTAACAATGAGCGAAAAGATCTACGAAAAATAATCGCTTGGATCAAAAATCTATGCTACGACAAAATAGTCTTTGATGCTGAAAACATATATTTGGATTATCAAGAAGAATCGTTGTTTTTTTCGATGCTTGAGCGCTATAGAAAGCAAGAACCGGTATCTAAAATAATCAATTGTAAATCATTTTGGAACAACGAATTTTTCGTAAACTCCGGCGTCTTTGACCCACGCCCTGAGACCGAGTTAATTATTGAAATGGTCCTATCAAAATTCGATCGGCGAGATAATTTGAAATTTCTCGATATTGGTATCGGCAGTGGATGTATACTGCTTAGCTTGCTGAGTGAGTATAAAAATTCACACGGAGTTGGCATAGATATTTGTCCAGAAGCCATTAAAATTGCAAGATATAATCAGGAAAAACAAGGAATTAAAAACGCTAGTTTTATGCTAACAGATTGGCGCAATTTTAATAGTTCAAAAGAATTTGACGTGATAGTTAGTAATCCTCCGTACATAAAAACTGACGATATTTCTCTATTGGAGGTCAGTGTTAAAGACTATGATCCATTGACGGCGCTTGATGGCGGAACGATGGGACTAAACGCTTACATCTCCATAGCATCACTTGCTCCCCAATGGCTGATTCCCAACGGATCGATGTTTTTAGAAATCGGACGCGGTCAGGCAGCGGATGTCTCAAACATTCTGAAAAACAACGGATTTCAAATTAAAGAAATAAAAAAAGACAGCGCCGGAATAGATCGGATCGTGTGGGCAAGCGTAAGCCCCCTCCCCTTTCCCCTCGATTAATGGAAAAAATTGACACAAATAAAAATACGTGTATAATACTTGCTAATTTGTATGAAGGTATCGAGAGAATGACTGTCAGCAGTCTGCCGAAGGGTTAACGATCTCAGGCTACATTATCGATACTGGACAATACTTTGGAGAGATCCAGATGAACGAGTTGTTCCGTTGGGATAACTTTTTTTGCTGGGCGCCGAAGGGGCAAGGTTTACGAACCGAAACTCTCAGGCAAAAGGACAGAGGACAATTTAGCGGATCGCCTTTATTTTCTCAGCGATGTTGTGTGGGCTATTTTGTCCTCCTATATTATTGGAGGAATACATGAATATCGCAGCAATTGAATCACTTCTCAGAGCGATTAATAACTTGATTTGGAGTTTTCCACTGATGGTCGCCCTTCTAGGAACAGGCGTTTATTTTACTATTAAACTCAACGTTCTAAAAATTTCCAGCTTTAAATTGGGAATGAAATATATTTTTAGGGGAAACCGATCTCAGATGGGAGACATTTCCAATTTCGCTTCGCTGTGCACGGTTTTGTCGGCGACTCTAGGGACTGGAAACATTGTGGGAGTGGCGGTTGCCCTGAGCGTTGGAGGACCTGGAGTGATATTTTGGCTGTGGATTTCAGCACTTCTTTGTTTATCGATCAAATATGCCGAAGGGCTTTTGGCGATAAAGTATAGAATCATTGGAAAAGACAATAGAATATCCGGAGGACCGATGTACTATATCGAAACGGGACTTCAGAACAAATGGCTGGCCAAAGCGTATTCGCTTTGCGGAGTGTTGGTGGCATTTTTTGGAATCGGAACCTTTGCTCAGAGTAATTCGATTGTGACGGCGCTCAACGACTCCTTCGGGATTTCGGAAATTGTCGCGACGGTAGCGCTGGGAATCATCGTAATGGCCGTAACCATGGGGGGAATACATCGAATATCGTTTGTGGCAAAAAAGATAGTTCCAGTCATGACTTTTGCCTACATTGGAGCCGCAACTTTGGTGTTGATCATGAAATTTGAGCTAATACCGCAGGCATTTCTCATGATAGTGCAAGGGGCGTTCTCGCCGGAGGCAATTTTAGGAGCCGGAGCCGGCGTGACTATCATGTCGACAATTCATTTGGGCATAAGTCGTGGAATATTTTCGCACGAATCTGGATTGGGAAGCGCTGCCATCGCAGCCGCGGCGGCTAAAACAGACTCCGCCGTAGAGCAGGGTCTTATTTCGATGGTCGGAGCATTTCTGACGGTGGTGGTGTGCACCATGACTGGACTGGTTTTAATCGTCACCCATAATGACACCGCCCTTTTCGATATTGCCGCGAAAGCGCTAGAAGGAAGCGCGTTGACTTCCTACGCCTTTGGAGTCGGATTAAAAATGGCGGAATTGGGAAAATACGTGGTGAATCTCGGAATTGTCTTTTTTGCTTTCACCACCATTATTGGATGGAATTATTACGGAGAAAAATGCGTCCAGTATTTGTGGGGAGACGTAGTTGTAATTCCCTACAAAATCGCATTTGTCTTTTTTGTGATCGTCGGACCATTTTTGCAAATCGATATGGCCTTTGTTGTAGCCGATATCGTGATTGGACTGATGGTAATTCCTAACTTAATTGGAATAATCGGATTGAGAAAAATAATAACGACGGAGACGGTGAAGTTTTTTAGTAAATAATTAACTTTTTTCGCGTCATAATTACGCAGTTTGGAGTTTCAAAGAATGGCGAAATCCAGGATTATTCGATAAGACTCCAACGACGACGCACGTAACCTCTAATAATGGAAACGACAGCTCAATAATTGTAATTCGTCGTTTTGAATTTTGTATACCAAACGATGTTCTTTGTTGATCCTTCTGGACCAACAACCGGACAAGGTATAGGACAGGGGTTCCGGCTTGCCTATTCCGACAAACGGAGCATTTTCTACAGCTTTAATCAAAAGTAAAACCCTTTCGGCTGTTTTTCTGTTGTGCTGCTGCCAATACATAAAGTGTTTTTTGAAATTACTTGTATAAACTGTTTTCATTTCAATAAATCTTCAAAGGGATATACCTCACCTCTGTTTGCCTGCTCTATTGATTCCGTCAGATCTTTTCTGTTATTTTCCGTGCTCAACAAATAAGCCGTTTCCTTCAGTGATTCGTAATCATCCGCAGATACAATAACCGCGCGATCTCCGTTCTTTCTGGTAACATAAACTTCTTCGTAATCATCGCATACGGACGACAAAATGCCGGCTAATTTTTGTCTGAGTTGCGTATAAGAACATTCTCTCATATCATCCTCCATTTCAAGTACAGTATACATGTATAATGTAAAAATGTCAAGCGTTTCGCATGGCTTAGTGTACATTTTCTAAAAATAAAATATCGCGCCATCTATTGCGCCGTCAACTACTCGCTCCTAATAGTCGCATTGGCGTTAATTATTTGTTAACATTTTCTGCTTCATAATAGTGGTGAACGTGAATTGTTGGAAAGGAAAATGTTGTCGAAAATTCTGACACTATTGCAACTGGGGAGAGTAACCTTAAAGAAAGCTCATATAGGCGCGATTATGATCGAATTCGCTCTTGCCATACCGCTATTAATTACAATTCTCTATTACATGCACGACATTCCCAAATACAAACGAATACAGTCCAAAATGGAATTTGCCGCCCATTGCGCCGCCAATATATTGCAAAACGTATCCAAAAATCGCACAAATAAGAGAATCACTTGGAATGATATGAAATACGCTCTGATTCAAGGCGGTATGACATTTTATCCTGAAACTTCAGTATTTTGTATTGGAGGAGAACGCACGCATATCTACGGACACTGCTTGAGTACATTTGTACACTGCGTAAAAGGATTGGAGGACGGAAAAGCCAGTGTGTTGTGGCAGATTATGTACTCTAGCCAAAACAATACGACTCCGGCGGAAAATTTTAATACGGGAGTTCTAGAAGGGCATGCTTGCTCTGTTGTGAAGTATTTGCAAAATGTGGATCCTTCTTCTATACTCGAGGGTCTGAAAATCAACAAAGACGAAATTAAAATACTGATCGAATACGGACTTCTCTACGTACTTAGTACTAGTGGTTACGCCTTCACAGATGGACGTATATGCTTAGATGTTTCCCCCCAAAAGGCATTTGGATTTCTGATATTGTCTCCAAAGGTGTCAGCTGGCGACGTCTATTTCACTAGGGTCGTAGTTTTTACGCCTAAACCGGGATTATTCGACGAGACTCCAACGACATAGATCACAAATTTATCAAGCTAACGCCTCATAGCAATGAATGTGAATTGTTGGAAAGAAAAATGTTGTCGAAAATTGTGACATTATGGATCATATTTTCATTCTGTCATAATCTTTACGCCGAGAAGCGGCTTGTTTGATGAAAAACAGACCTTCTTGACGAAAATAAGACCTTCGATATTCATCTTTTCTACTGACCTATGATTCAGATCCCAGCAATATTTGCGTAACTTCGTTCATAATATTTTGCGGAGGATATAGATATTCTAAATCTGCCCCCGGACAATCATGAGAAAAAAAAGGACACATGATGGTTAAACCAGCAGCCAACGGGCCGCCCACCTGCTGAGCGACGTAAATCATTAATCTCCATTGTCGATCGTTGGGGCAGATACGTGAAACATCCATGTTATTGGGCGACAAAGTAAGATATTTTGTATTTGTTTCTTTATCAGTCACATAATGTACTGAAAAATCACAATTATTATCCCCCAAAACACCATTAGTGTCAAGTGAGCCCGATCTCACCCAAATGTTAACGCAACCTTTTGTTTCTATATTTGGTCTGGCAAATATTCTGTGAGGTCTAAACAACAACGGTTGAGGGACAGTATCACATATAGTATCGTCTTTATTTATCACATATCCCTTGTCGTAAAACTGTGCTGAAATAAGTATTTTTGTCAATGATTGACTGGAAAATGTTCTATTCCCTTTCAGAATTCTTGCTGAAATTAAGCTGACCAAATCAGCATTATTTAATTCATAGGCTATGATTGTTTTATGAGGTGAATTGCTATCAGCCGATATTGTACTATAATTATACGGATGAAACATTCCGACAGCCGGGAACGTACCTCCTATGCCAGGAACAAAGTCCATTTTTTGGGCTCCGAGATACCGGAGAATACTATTAAAAGATGCCCCTCCACGGCTTGCTTCTATCGCTTTTCGAATCATAAGCTCTGACGCTGATGGCTGCTGCTGCACTGATGCTGGAACTGCTGGTCGCTGCTGAGAGTTTGCTGCCACCGGTAAAGTTGGCGACCGTGGCGTTACTGCTGTCGCTCCTGTTTGCGTTAAATTTAGTCCATGCAGCTGTATAAAATTATCCGCTTCCCCTAAAAGCGGTCGACCCTGTCTTATCAATTGAGGAAGTGTATCCACATTAGTATTTGTAAGTCCATTTATTATATCGCCTGCCATCACATTGCCTACAAATCTTCCTAGAGCTGCAAGTCTCTGCTCTCTAGCCTCTATCCAATTACTTACAGTGACATTCCCTGGAGGTATCATACTTTTAGCCTCCCAGCAGAAAAAAAACATTGATATACTAGTCATCATTGACTTAAATGACATTCTATTCATTGATAATCCCTCATTTTTATCATTGTATTATACATCAATTGAACAGAAAGGCAATATTTATTTTTATCATTTGCTTCGATGGCGTATGATTGTTTTTAAAGCTGACACTTAATAATTTTATGTTATAGAATCGATTTTTTTAACTACCTATCGATGTGGTTTTCATCGATAGGAGAATCAAACAAAAATCATGCTGTAGTTGCTCCAGATTCTTCATTCACCGCTGGTTCAGCGACGGCTGTTTTACCATATGTGTTCTTTTCCACAATCCTCGCTGATTTTCCAAGTCTACCACGAAGATAGTATAATTTTGCTCTTCTCACGACGCCACGACGAACTACTTCTAGCTTTATATTTGGAGAATAAAGAGGAAAAATTCTTTCTACTCCTTCGCCGAAGGAAATTTTTCTTACGGTTATTGAAGAACCAATGCCTCGATTACGACGAGCTATACATATTCCTTCGAATGATTGCATACGCTCCTTTTCTCCTTCAACGACTTTCACCAGTACTTTCAGAGTATCTCCCGGTGCGAATTCCGGAATAACCTTACCCTCCAGTAATTTTTCCTGTTCTTTTTTTTCAAAATTCTGCAATATATTCATGCTAATAATTCCCAACACGAGTGCTGTACTTAATAACACAACACAGATGAGAACTCAACAACTTTTATAATTGAACGCTGGAGCTTATCTTCACTGAGCGGATATTTCTGTAGAACAAATTATATCGTGCATGCTCCTCCGGCGCAGGCAGCATTGGTAACCTGAGATTCCGACGCGCTGTCCCGCGTATTATGGTAGTACAATGTTTTTATTCCCAGAGAATAGGCAAAAAGCAGATCCTTTAGCAGAGTTTGCATAGGCACTTTTCCGTCGACAAACTTAGATGGATCGTAGTTCGTATTTGCAGAAATAGATTGATCTATAAATTTTTGCATGATGCCGACATGCGTTAAGTATCCGGTGTTGTCCTTTATGTCCCACAGTAATTCATAGTTGGCCCCTATTGTTTCGATATCTGGAACAACCTGTTTCAAAATACCGTCCCGGCTTTGCTTTACGGAAATCAGAGCCCGTGGAGGTTCAATTCCGTTCGTGGAATTGCTGACCTGGGAGGAGGTTTCCGATGGCATAAGAGCCGTGAGAGTACTATTCCTCATGCCGTACTTCAAAATTTTCGCCCGCAATGCTTTCCAGTCCATTTTTAAGGAATCTTTACCGACGATTTTGTCGACGCCCTTTTTATAGTATGTATCGATTGGCAAAATTCCAAGAGAATACTTTGTCTCATTAAATTTATTGCATTTTCCTCTGATTTTTGCCAAGTCAACCGAAGCCTCCATACAGTAATACTGGAACATTTCAAATAATTCATGAGTTGCATATCTGCTCTCGGTATCGGACATTTTTAGTTTGCGCGCCGCCAGAAAATTTGCGAAGTTTATGACTCCTATACCAAGAGATCTTCTGTCTCGAGTGCTCTTTTCGGCTTCGTAAATTGGATAGGATTGGTAATCGATCAAATAATCCAACGCAAACACCAGCAATTTTGTGCATTGCCGCATTTTTTTCTGATCCAATCCAATTTTTCCGACGTTTATCGCTGCCAAAATGCAAAGGGCGATTTCTCCGGCCTCTTTATTTTCATTGCTGAGTGGGCTGGCTGGTAATGTCACCTCGGAACACAAATTAGACTGTTTAATCGGGGCGAGTTTTTCTAAAAACGACGAATGAGTATTGCAATGATCCACATTCATAATATATATGCGACCGGTGCCAGCTCTTTCTTTCATTAAAAGAGAAAATAATTCCGCCGATTTTACTTTTTTCTTAAATTTAACGGAATCGTCCCTTTCATATTTTTCGTAGAGCTTAGCAAATTGCTCTTGATCGTTGAAGAAAGCCAAATACATGTCTGTTACTTCATGAGGAGAAAACAGTGTAATGTCCTCTCCTTTTTGAAGTCTTTTATACAAGTATCCATTTATTTGTACGGCGTAATCCATATGTCGAGCACGATTTTCTTCGGTACCTCTGTTATTTTTTAGGACTAACATATCTTCAACTTCAAAATGCCACAGAGGGTAATAGACAGCAGCAGCGCCGGATCTTACTCCTCCAGCCGAACAACTTTGCACCGCCGATTGAAAAAATTTTAGGAAAGGCGTAATACCAGTATGATAGACAGTTCCGTTTCTGATCGGCGATCCTTTTGCTCGTATTTGTCCGACATTCAAACCAATACCAGCCATCCGAGAGACATAATTTATTATGGCTGTGCCAATTGCGGAAATACTATCCAGCGAATCGCCGCATTCCAGCAGCACGCATGAACTAAATTGACGCAGTGGAGTACGCACTCCGGCCATTATCGGAGTCGGCAAAGAAATATTTTGTTCTGACAGATTATGATAAAATTCCTTTATGATGTTAGAACGTTCCGATTTATCACCGCAGAAATCCTGAAATATCGTCAAACAGATACACATAAAGGCCATTTGAGGACTTTCCAACACCGCCCTGGTTATCCTATTTTTTACAAGATATTTTCCTTCCAGTTGTTTGGTGGCTGCATAGGAAAAATCTAAATCCGCCTTGTGATTTATAACTTTATCTAGGTCATCTAACTCTTCTTTTGAGTATTTTTCCGACAGTGCCCAATCGTACCACCCTTCTTTACACATTTTTTGTATATGATCATATAAAGAAGGCGGAATCCATTTACCGTAGGCTACCTTACGAATTTTAAAAATATTAAGACGCGCGGCCACATATTGATAATTAGGCGTTTGTTCTGAAATCCTGTCGGCAGCCGATTTTATCATTATGTCTTGGATTTCAGCCGTGGTAATGCCGTCATACGCTTGTATGCCGGCGTGGATTACAACATCTGACAACGATACGTTTTCTATGCCATCGCAGGCATAGCCTACGACCTTATGTATATATTCTTCATCATAGGGTACGCGATCGCCATTTCTTTTTATTACGGTAATTCTCTGCATATTTCATATCCTATTCTGCTATTTTTATATCTTTATATTTCTATATCATTCAGGGAATCCGGATCTATTTCAGCGTTTATTTGATTTGTAAGATAGGAGCTCATTTCTACTTCTTGAGGGGCTACTTGAACGCTATCCGAACTCAACCACGTATTGATCCAAGGAATGGGATTATTAACCGCCGAGAACTCACATGAAAGCCCAATTGCCCGCATACGAGTTCCCGCCAAATAATAAATGTATTCTGTGAGAATCTTTTCGTTTAATCCCAACATGGATCCGTTTTTGAATAAATACCTCGTCCATTCTATTTCCTGCTGAACAGCTGCTAAAAACAATTTTTCCGATTCTTGTTTACAATCATCCGCTACCTGCGCCCATTCACTCCCTTCAGACCCTTCTGCAATATTTAGAATCATTCTTTGGGTGCCAATGAGATGAAGCATTTCATCTCGGGCTATTAACTTTATTATTTTAGCATTTCCCTCCATTAGTTCCCGTTCCGCAAACGCAAATGAACAGGCAAAAGACGCATAGAATCTTATGGCTTCCAATGCATGTACTGCTTGAAGCGCCATGTATATGGACTTCTTGTGATCTTTTACGTTGTAGCCGACATTGCTCAATCTTTGATCCGCATCCATTAACACATTTTGGAAATGCAACTGATCGTAGTAATAAGAAATGGATTCGGCTCTTTTCTTTATTTCTTCATTAACCACGATATCGTTGAACACTATATCCGGCTGTGATTCGATGGCCCTTATAATGTGAGTATAGCTGCGGCTATGGATGGTCTCGCTAAATGACCAAGTTTCTATCCATGTTTCCAACTCCGGTAAAGATACAATCGGCAAAAAAATGACATTCGGAGATCGCCCTTGAATACTATCCATCAAAGTTTGATATTTTAGATTGCTTAAAAAAATATGCTTCTCGTGTTCCGCCAATTTTTTATACTGGATCCCGTCCAGTGTGACATTTATTTCTTCCGGTCGCCAGAAATAAGACAACTGCTTCTCGATTAACTTCTCAAAGACGTTGTATTTTCTTTGATCATACCTTGCTACGTTTACCGATTGACCCAAAAACATTGGTTCTTTCAGTTGATCATTACGTACTCGAGAAAAAGTTTCATAGCATCTGGACATTTCATCACCCGATTAAAAAAACACTGCAGAATTAATTTGTTCTTCATTTATTTGAAAAAGACGGATATAGCAAACCCGACACTCAAATAATGATATCAGTAGCCCTAAATGGTATCAACTAGTTTTTCCTTAAAAGTCCTTAATAATTTCTCCACAGAATTATAGGCTCTTCCCTAAGAATATCCCTGATTTGTTGCAGATAATTCCCACCTGTTTTCGTGGATCCATTCCTCCCTATCTGTAAAGGATGGAATTTTGCAAATAATAATAGTACTATCCTGTCATGATTCTTGGTTTAGCGTTTATTTTTTTCTTGGTTGTCGTATACGTATTTGTTTCTGTAACGGCGATGGCGTTTATCCTTTTCGGAATGATTTTGCTAACCCTAATATTTATACCATTCTCCATATCATCGCTGATATTTTTCGCAGATTTAGAAATATTTGCAACCATACTATTATTAATCGCAGTCATTGTATTACCCCTTAAGTTTGGAAAAACTTCCAGGAATCAGGGAAACAATATGGATAAATGATAAAATATACGGTCATATTTCAGCTGATCGTTTTGTTGGTCAGTTTTGCAGGAAACCAAAAAAAATCTGAAAAGATTTTGTACAGTGCGGTTTCCTTACTCGTATTAACGGCCGTTGTTACAACTTTTTTAATGATTTTGCAGTTGACAACTCCAGCTTCAGAATATCTACACATCTACGACTTTGTAATCATAAAAAATGTTCATTGTGAATTTGGATTATTGTCTGACTCGTTAAGTATTGTTTCCGCTTGGGTTACTTGCACGATAACGGCAATTGCAAATTGTTATTCGCTTGGACATGTGAAAAAAAATCTTGGCGATTTTCTGATTCGTTTAAATTTACTTTCTCTGATAACAATATTACTTACAGCTTCAAACAATTTGCTACAAATGTATGTTCTATGGGAAATATCTGTCATAGTCGCGTACTTTTTAATAGCCTTCGACGATAAATGTTTCTCACTGAAAACAGCCTTGGAAATGATTGCCCTCAATAAATTTGGAAACATAGGATTTATTATCTCAATGGCGGCGGTATTTCACGTTTTTGGAGCTCTTAGCTTCAGTGAAATGAATATATTCCTAATCGAAATCGACGATCAACTAAAAAAATTAGAAATAATCGCACTAATTATGGCGTCATCTATTTTTATAAAGTCTGCTCAAATTGGAACTACAAATTGGTTGCAAAATACAATGTGTGCGCCAATGTCGGCGTCCGTGCTGATACATTCTTCAACTTTATTAACTGCCGGAGTCTTTTTGCTCATAAGATTGCAAAGTCTATTCGAATGCAGTGAGCTAATTCAAAATTTCATTATAATAATTGGATTATTTAGTGCGGTTGTATACTCGGTAAAGGCTATTTTCTCCGATAGCTTGCGAAAGATATTTGCCTACTCAACTTGTTCGCAAGTTGGTTTGATGATAGCAGCTTGCGGTTTTTCGTCCTATGGAGCAGCTTTGATTTTGTTTGTGTCGCACGCTTTTTCAAAAGCCTCTTTGCTTTTTTCAGCAGGGTCAGTAGTTCACGCGTTATCTGGAGAGCAAGATGTAAACAACATGGGTGGACTGTTCGAGTTACTTCCGAAAACATATCTCTCCTTCATTTTTGCGGTAGTTTCAATGATTGGCATTCCATTGTTACCATCTTATTACTCCAGGAAGGTTTTGTTTAATGAAATTATGGGCAGTAATCTACCCATGTGCAACATAGCTTTGATTTTGATTATTATTGCTTCCATTCTCACAAGCATCTATCTTTTTAGGACGGTTTATATGATATTTCATGGCGAAAATAAATCGACGGAAATCAGTCTCGCTTATTTAAACGAAAACGAAAATTTTATTATTTATTCCCTCTATGTTTCAGTATTTTTCGCAATTTTTTCCGGCGTGTTTTTTTATTATGCGGTTTATAACGATGTGGTTTGGAGGGATGTTTTCGCATTTTCGTACACGGAAGACAATTATGCGATATTTACTTTTTCTCTGGTTAATTTCATCGGAGTTATGGCAGCGATTTTAATTTGTAAATCGATAAAATCAAGAAATTTATCCCTAAGATTTAATTGGAGCATCAGTAATAATCTAAAAAATTCAATGGCTAAATTAATAAGAAATATTGATACAACATTGTATAAAAGATGCTATCTACTGGTGGCGAAAAAAAGCAAATGGAATTTAGATGATACCAGCAGATAGTATTCTACTACTCGCCATATTAATTCCCCTGTTCGGAGTTGGACGAATTCTGAGAATTGATGAAAGGAATTTCTCGACCAATATAAAATTAGTAGCAGTCTGGACGACGGCTTTTGCATTTTTATTGTCATTGGCATTGCTTTCATCTGCCAAAGGAAAATTTTCCTTTTTCGATTTTCAATTTTCGATAAATAGTATTTCCGTACATATGATCGTAGTAACTACGCTATTGGTCTTAGTAAGCGTAGGCATAAGTTACAATAGAATCAACGTTCACTTAAAAAAATTTTATATTCCTGTTTTAATTTTGGAATTTCTTTTGGTTATGTTGTTTTCAACAAATGATATTTTAATTTTTTATATTTTATTCGAGTTAATTTTAATAACAGCATTTATCCTAGTAGGAGTATTTACAGAAGATGCAATCTGCGCGTCAAAATTTTTCATCATTCTCTCCATAGGAGCTATTTTTATATTTTTGGGAGTAATTTATTTAATTGAAACGACCGGAATTACGGAAATAGACATTTTATCCAAATATACCTTTAAACATGAACAAGAGTGGATGATATTTGCTATGTTTTTTACTGGCTTCGCCTGTCAGACAGCATTATTTCCATTGCATATTTGGCTGCCAGATTCCCATACCAAGCCACCAATGCCAGTATCGATATTACTTTCCGGAATACTTTTAAAAATCGGCGCGTTTGGAATGATAACAATACTTTTGCCGATCGCAAAAAATATAAATCTATTGCTTTGTGATTATATTTTTACTTTTTCAATTATTACAATAGGATATGCAACATTGTCGGCGCTGTTACAACGCGATATGAAAAGAATAATAGCCCACCTTTCCATCATTCATATGTCCATCATTACCATTGGAATTTTTTCATGCAACGTCGATGGAATATCCGGAGCCTTTCTAAACATCATATCTAGCAGTCTTGTAACGACTGCTTGTTTCTTGATAATCGATGTTATGGAAAATCGCTTCGGAAGTCGTAGTTCCGATATTTCCGGAGTTTCAGCCGCCATACCGTACATCTCAACAGTGGCATTAGTTCCAATACTTGCCATTGCTTTTACACCACCGCTGCCTTGTTTTGTTGGTGACTTTTTAATTATATCCGGGTGCTTGAAAAATCATTTTTTTATGTTTTTAACGTTATATCTCCTGGTAACATTTGGCATGTTCCGCGGATTTAAAATATATCAAAATGTATTTTCCGGCGAATGCAATTGGGGAAGATCTTCCTTAACTAATAATGAGTTAATGTGCCTATTACCATTGGTAATACTAATTTTAGCTATTGGAATTTACCCCAATATGATATTACACCCCATAAAAGATGAAATTTCAAAAATATGCGCTTGGAATAATGGAAATGATTAAAAACTTACTGCCGGAATTTTTATTGATAACACATATGTCGATAGCTTGGTTCATCAAAACAAAGTACAGTCGAATAATTAACAATTCTTTAATATTCATTATTGCCGCTTTAGCATGCTATGTCGGAGATGAATCGATTAAATCAAGTTTATTCTACTTTGAACGCAGCACATCTCTGCTAAAATCCTTATTGCTTTTTGGCGGGTTTATAATTTCGCATTCAATGAAAGAGGAGGAGGTTGAAAAACAAATCTTTATGGTTGGCTCAATTTTGGGCTCTGTAATGACAATTTCCGCAAAGGATTTTTTAACTTTATTTCTTACAATTGAATTGGCGGTGATTCCAATATATTTACTCAGTCGAGCAGACAATTTTCAACTAAAAATACGTTCCCACTTTATTTGCGATATGGTAAGTACTATACTCTTTGCAGCTGCGATTGGACTAATATATTATTCTACAGAATCTATAAATTTCGATGACGTGAGATACATGATCTCGTTATCTTCTGACCAAAGCAAAATAAGTTGGTTATCATTATTTTTAATCATAATTTCTTTTTCCATAAGGCTCGGCGTTTTTTCATGTCATATCTGGGTATTTGATTTGGTCCGAAAAAAGAACGTTACCGCTGAACTGGTGTGTTGTATTTTACAAATCGCTCTAGCTTTTGTTTTCTACAGGTTGATAACGAGTATTTTTTACTATCTTAACGCAAGAAATATAATTTTAATAATTGGTTTAGCATCCATGATTTTCATGAGTTTTTTATTGATATTTCAAAATAACATAAAGAAAATCATAGCCTACGCCGTTATATATCACGCGAGCGCCATATTTATATGTAGTTCCTTCCCCTCCTACAATGGAATACGTGGAATGATATTTTCTACAATATCAGAGATGGTTTCTCTACTGGGAATTTTTACCTTACTGGTTAGAATAAAAGGATCGGGATTTCAAGAACTAAAAAACATAAATGACTTGAGCTTCCTATCCTCTAAACACCCTATTTTAACATTGTCGATTTCCATACTATTTTTATCACTCCTGGGATTTCCTCCTTTTTTGGGATTCTGGGGTAGATTTTACATTTGTTCGTCTCTAGTCGGAGAGTTTTTTTCAATGGCGGTTTATGCAGTATCATTTGTTTTTAATCTAATCTTCATGGCAAGAATACTTGACGCGCTCTGGTTGCATGAAAAGAATGATCCATTTATATTAGATGATACATCCACAAGAATGATTCACTTTATGTCTCTTGTGACCATCGCGGCTATTCCGTTTGCGTACAAAGTGCTAGAACTTGTTGAAATTGAGATGTACTTTGTGCAGTAAAATCATAAAACTGCAAAATATAGATAGCACTCATGAATTTGCAATCCGTTTGATTGAAAACAATCAAGCGATGGAATGTGCAATAATCGCTGAAAATCAAACAAACGGTATTGGAAGATGCGAAAGGTCATGGATATCCTCACGGGGAAATCTCTTCACATCGATAATAAGGAATTTTTCTCGAAAGGAAGATTTAGGACAATTGTCACTGACTGTTGCCTGTGCAGTTCATGACGTTATTGCAGATTACATAAAAAAAGATCTGTATCTTCATTGGCCTAACGATGTCCACTACAAAAAATCCAAAATTGCTGGTATATTAATAACGGTGATAAATGATTGGATAATAATTAGTATAGGAATGAACGTAAATTCTGCTCCTGATATTGTTGGCGCTGTTAGTCTTGTGGATATTTGTAAATTTCAATCTATTTCAGTTGAGCAAATATTGGAAAGTATTCTAATTAAGCTAAAAAAGTGGTTGGATAATCTACATAATTTAGGCTTTTTACACATAAAGCATTACTGGTTACGATATATTAACGAAATCAATCGTAAAATTATTATTAGAAATGGATCAGATTCTCTTGCTGGTATTTTTAGAGGAATAGACGACTCGGGTAAGTTAATCTTGGAGCTAAATGGCAGAAATTTATTAATATCAAGTGGAGACATGTTTTTGAATACAAAAGGCATAACTGTGAATCATGAATAAAAAATTAGACGGATTAAATTTTGTTTCAGTAGGCGGATGCTCAGAAATTGGAATGAATCTCTATGCATATATCTACGACGACCAATGGATCCTAGCTGATATGGGGTTGGGGTTCGATGGAAATTTAGGGCGAGAGTTAGTTATACCGTCCTCCAAAGAGTTAATAAAAAACAAATCGAAAATTAAAGCGCTATTTATAACGCACTCCCACGAAGATCACATAGGCGCAATTCCATATCTGTGGCCAATGATCGAATGCCCTATCTATGCCAGACCGTTTGCTACTGAAATGATAAGAGATAAATTATCTCAGTTTGATTTAGATAAAATGGTTCCCATAATAAAAGCATCACTCCATAACAAAATAGAAATTGGAAATTTTGTTGTAGAGTTCATACATGTTGCCCATTCTACGCCGGAATCTTCCGCCCTTGCCATTACGACCCCCGGAGGAGTGGTTTTGCATTCCGGAGATTGGAGAATAGACAATGATCCGGTTTTCGGTTCAAAAACAGACGAGGAAAAACTAAAGGACTACGGCAACAAGGGAGTTCTAGCTCTTGTCTGCGATTCAACAAATGTCTTTAGAGATCAAGAATGTGGAGCAGAAAAAGATGTTCGTAAAAATCTCATGGATTTGGTAAAAAAACATCGTAAAAATAGAATACTTATCACGTGTTTTGCTTCCAATTTAGCCCGATTGGAATCCTGCTATCTGGCCGCCAAAGAAAACGGCCGTAAATTGGCGATTGTCGGAAGATCTTTGAAAAAAATCGAAAGAATTGCCAAAGCATCGGGATACTTCTCTCAAATTCCTGCATTTTTAGATGATGAAAAAGCAAATTTACTAGATCCGTCCAAAGTTTTATTGGTTTGTACCGGAAGTCAGGGAGAAGATAATTCTGCCCTCAGTAAAATGGCAAATGGCACTCATAAAACCATACGGTTAGGAGAAAATGACATTGTAATTTTCTCATCGAGAATTATTCCGGGAAATGAAAAATGCGTGATAGATGTTCAAAATTCAATCGTAGAATGCGGAGCTAAAATTATCACCAACGTTGACTATGAAGTTCATGCTTCCGGACATCCGAGTAAAGCAGAACTTGAACATCTCTACGACTTAGTTAAACCCAATATTCTCATGCCCATACACGGAGGAAAATTACACCTCTATAAACATGCGGAAATTGCAAAAGATTATGGAATCAAAAATATTTTAATTCCCAAGGACGGAGATGTTATAAAACTTTCCAAACAAAATTATGGGGTAGTAGAAAAGTTTCATACCGAAATATTAGCCATTGATGGCAGCAAGCTAATTCCTCTGAATAGCGTTGTATATAAGCAGCGAGAAATGCTTTCTCATAAAGGGGTAGTGAGCGTCTGCTTGAAATGCTCCAAAGGATTTGTCAAATTGCTCGATATGGTCTGTTCTGGAGTATTCGAAGAATCTGAGCAGGATGACATAATAAACATTAAAAATGATCTCTCATCAGAGCTTAAGTTATCTTTGGAGAATATCTTAAAAGACAAGCGAGGGAATAAGAATAAACTTAAACTGCTTGCAGAAAAACTCATAAAAACAGTGTTTGTTGACGCAAGAGGGAAGAAACCGATGGTAATTGTACACATCGTGGAATAAGAACAAATCCCCTTACTAAATATCTCTATGGTATTTCGATCATTTTTATTTGATCATCATTTTCTAATAAGAAGTTACCAACATCATTCGGAAAACGTCCATTAAATTTTGAGATAAACCCCAGTATCATTGGATGCCAAAATATTTTATTAACCGAAGAAAGCATCATCTTTACCACATCCAATGAAAGCGTTTCGCCAAACCTTGTTCTCTCAATTATTCGTTTATCTCCTTCGGAATGAGGAAAAAGTATACACGCCTCTTGCGGAGAAAATGTCATATCATCAAAGCATAAAGCGGATGAAATGAAATTATATTTTCTATCTTCCCCTAACTGTAAAAACACTTTCATGAAATTATCATTTGACGTCGGATTTACTTGGCAGATCTTTTTGCATATATCAGAGAGCAGCATAAGTGAAAATCGAGAATATTGTTCTAATCGTTGCAGCAAAAATACCGCCAGATCCGGATCGAGAGTTTTCTGACGTTGAACAACTTTATTTATAATGGTTTTTGTTTTGCTTTCATCTGCAAATTCGAGAAATTTTTCCAATTCGTCCTTCGTGATAAGGTCATCCGAGAAGGTTTTGGTAAATAGCAGCTCCATCATCTCCATCATCTCCCACGAATATCCTTCGCCAAAATTCTGAGACAACATCCAGGCGGAAACGTTCAATGGGAGATGTTTGTGATATATAATGATATTCCTTAACATATGTTGTTTGGCATTCTCATCGACAGAAGATAATAATTTTTCTAAATTTTCTCTGGAAAAATCATTAACAGAAAAATAATCAGCTATTATATCTCCGTGAACAATTTTATTTTCAAACAAATAGGAGATAGCATCTGCTGAGCAACGAGATCCTCTAATATTTTTGTCAATCGTGCCTATAATATGTGGCAATATCTCGAATTTCTCATTGCGCACCTTCAATAAATCTGCCAAGTCCTCTGGAAGAATTTTTTCTCCGAAATTTATGTGATTAAATATTATTGTTAGAGCTGGAGGTCCATTTACATAGTGAATAATTGTTTCTATTTGGCTCAGCAGTTTAATTGCTGCCACTTTTGAAAGAGTGTAGTCCCCAAAATGAATTGCTCGTGCCAAAGTTTCTGCTGGCCTTGCTTCGTCTTGTCGTTGAGTCTGTTGCAATAATCCATCGATTATTTCTTCGGAGAGCTCTTTTTCCGGAGATAACGTGTCTATGATTTCCTTATGGAAAGAAAAATCTGTTATATATGCTTTTTTTAACAATAATCCGGCTGATTCAACGGATAAATTTCCTACTGCTGCCATTTCTTTATCAAAAAGCGCTTTTAGTATAGGTCTACTTATGTAAAAGGTATCATCTAATTTTATGGCGGCAAACATTGCGTTGAGATATTTGCGAGATATTACTTCCAATTTTTCCGATGTAATCGCATTAAAATAACCTAAATCCATACATTTCAACAGTTCAACTGAAACGGCAGCTGAAATTGTACAATTGGATTCGTATACTCGTTTAAGATTTATAAATTTCTGATTTCCACAAGAAGTTGCAATTATTGATGGAACTTCCGACGGTAGCTCTTCTCCCCGCTCCATATGTGGAATAACCAGCGATGGTTCTTGAGAAGAAACTATGAGCTCGCGAGCTACATCCGTACTGAATTTACCAAATTTGGTGGCAAGAGCATCAATCACTTCTCCTAATCTATTCGAAGAAGGACCCGGGGCATTTTCCATAATTTCTCTTGCATTTTGAGGAGTTAAAGTGTCTCCAATTGTTGTTTTAGTGAGAACTTCGTCTATACGGCCTTCTGGAATGGACATTATAAGTGATGATGCCATACGTAAAGTAAGAGGCTTTTGGTAGTCCGACAAAATCTTATCGGCTAATTCTGGTGTTATGGAACTAGCTATCGAAAGAAGAAATTCTAACTTAGCGTCGCTGCGGTTGTATATCAATTCCAGTGGGAAAAAGTGACGTGGTATTACCTGCGTGACGGTTGCCTCAAATTCGATAAAAACCTGATCTATTGTACTCACATCGAGCAAATCCAACATGGCTATTGGGGGAATGGCGAAATGTCTCAATAGCATTTCATCCTCAAATGGAATTCTAAATTTTGCCGTTTCAGATTGGATATAGGACAACAGCAGCGTTAGAGTTTTTGAGCTGATTAGTTTGATTCTTTCCGGATGTTCACTATATAGACGATAAATTGGACCAAAATATTCGTTCCGTATTGTTTCAATTTCTTCTTCGGTTGCAGTCCGTAGCTGTTGCACTATCTCTTCGTCAACGTTTTCATATTGATCGAAGCAATACCTCTGCAGAAGAAGATTTTTTATGGAAGAGTCTTCTGAAACTAATTTATTAAATGCCTCGGCTTTAGACGGAGCATGCCGTTTCAGAAACGCTACCGACTCCACAACGTCTTCATTAGAAACAGCATTGTTGGCCACGAACTCGCAGAATAATATCTGATTGGCTAATGGAATATCTGATCCTTCGAACAATTTAATTATTGGAACCGCACTGCATCTCTCGCCACCATAAATTAAACGAGCAACTCCTTCTATGAAAGCTTCATTATGCAGGACATCCCATATGGTTTGTGGTAAATATTCCATACGATAGTTCGATCCAAACCTACTTAGACATTCCAGAAGAGGATATTCCGCTTCCGCGATTGGATGATATGAATCGTCATGATTTGTATTTCCTGTAATCGCGATCTCTCCATTATTGTATAGTTCTTCAATCCAGGACGCTCCCTCTGGAGATTCTATCGGAGTTTGATCCTGAGTTCGGCGCGGTATATCAAATAGCTGCGCATGCATTTTTGCGTTATAAAAGTATAAGCTATTATTTGCCTGATGATTCTCAGGATAAATGAGCACATGACCAACAACTTCTCCTTTTTGCCCCACAAGATCCGTTACTTTTTCAGCCACTAGTTCGACATCTGTTCGTATTTTAAGTAGATCATTTAGTATAGCTACGGCATCATCCGGAGTAATACTAAAGGTCCCATCAGAGACAGCACGATTCACCTGTTTTATTCTATCTTCTGCTGATTTTTTTCCTAAAAATTCTGTCATTTTCGGACTATCTGTGTCCGAGGACGTTCCCGCAGAGTATCCCTCCATTAGCAAACACATCAGTTTTATGCTATTTCCCCATCCACCGTACATATTGTGGTCTTCTTTGTAATAATTTATGCCTCTGGTTTGATGACCACTTACAATTGCTGCCCATTCATCCCTTATGCTCTGCGTTCCGTCATTGGCCAACGATCGGATATCTCTTGAAATTCCCGAAGGTGCGAAAAAATTCATTAGGGGAGACTCAGCGGGAATCCTTGAAAGGTCTGTACACAATATACCCACCGACATGTCGGTAGAGTCGCTGAACAATGTAGCAAAAAATTGCCTCAGCATTGTTTCTACACAATCGGCGAATCGTTTCCCATTGTAGTGGGCATTTGAGTTAGCGATTATTCTTTCTCCAGCGCGAAATGGAACAAGAGATGGATTTTGGATAATGTCTTCGTAAATACGCGTTGTAAGTGTGCTGTCATATGGTGAATTTTCGGACTTATATCCCAACTTGTGCGCCAATTCCTCTAATTGACTTTCCGGAAGAGCACTCCAGACATAAGCCGATATTAGATAATTTGTAAAAAACGGAGGATAAGGGTGTTCCTTTTTATAGGAATCATTCATTTCATCTGCGGAATTCACCTCTTGCAAAACAGAACAGGCTACGTTTTTTCCAAGACGGAACAAACGCCGAAAATAATCAAATTTACCCCGGGATAGACTAAAATATCTTTTTACAAACGATTTAATTTTTCCTTCGTTGCCTTCTGCTTGCTTTATATCTTCAAACACATTGCTATTTTGTTTATTGGATCGAACATCGTCTGCTATTTTGAACATTCCACATATAAAATCCGGAAGTTTTTTGGGAATGAAGGCCAAACTTCCGGTTCCCTGCGCGTTTAACGCAATTCCGGCAGACGGAAAAAGTTGAATGAGAAGATCTGTCATTGGATCAGCCGCCGATGTATCTAAAAAACTGCACGACTTCCCGTCATTTGGTCTACCTAATTCGCGAAAGAAGCTGATGGGCCCATAAAATCTATGTTCTTTTAGAACCCCCCTATTTAGCAACACAAAACCATGAATTAGATCTGTACTTGAACTAAATTTTCTGGCGTGTTCTTTGTATTGCTCTATAAGCATAGCTTTTGTACCAAATGACAATACAAAGGCGAATGTAATACCAATGATTTTTTTCATTTACATGCTCTTTTTTAATAATAAGTAAGCAGAAATCATCCTCCCGACTACCGAACTAATGACGTACTACTTTTGAGTTTGTTTTCTTGTCTACAAGATAAGAGTATTTTATCAAAAAATCAATAGGGAAAAAATTAAAAATTCAATCTATTTTTTAAAATAATTGTGTAATTTGTTGATTATTTTGTAAGGCGGAACAATTTTCGCACCCTCCCCTATTTCTTTACTTGGCTATATTCCGTCGTTATGTACGATTTAAGTAACATGGGCCAATCTGTTTGAATGATATCGAATCCTCGTTCAATTAACCATCCCCAGCCGTCATACATATTTCGGATAATGGCGCAATTGTCATCGTGGCCACCGCTTAAAACAGTCTTATCATTGAGGGTAATTGCGTTTACCCAAAGAAGCAGCCCTTTATTATGCATTTCATTGATAAACTGTATTTGAGCCAGTTCGTGGTCATCAGAGGAAAAAACTATCTCCGCTATAACCAAATTGATTTTATGTAATAAAGCTCGTTCTAGACGTTGCCATTCTTTTATGATGGGCATATACATGATCCCGGTCTGACTGTCTTCCAGTAATTTTAAAAATTCCTCTTCAGGAGGACTTTTCAAAATAATCTGATCGTTCATGCCTTTATTATAGATATAGCGAACGATATCTTCCCAATAGAACCAACTTCTATCAATGTTAATCAGGCATTTTGCTTTGAAATGCTCCAATACTTCGTCCAAGGTATTGATTTTCTGGGAGGTAATTTCCTGCATACTGTTTAAAAGTCTGTAGTTCAAAACTTGTCCAGTAGTCATAGTGTCAAATCTTTGATCTGTTCCCAGTAAGCCAGATTCCTGACCCGTGTGAAAAACAAAAAAATCTCCATCTATTGTTTTGGCAACATCAACCTCTAGAATATCTGCACCATGCTTTAACGCATTTTCATAGGCTGGAATTGTATTTTGGACAATATTTCCACCACAAGTTCCGCGATGCGCAGCCAACAGCACTTCCTTCTTTCGCGCTTTATTTAATGGATTATCAAGCAAGGTTATTGTACCTTTCAAATAACTTAATTAGATCTACTCTGTTCATGCAGAATTTAAGATATAAAGTATTACAGTTGAAGTCGTAAAACAACGTTGCCGTGCGTCATATGTATACTCATTCTCACGGCTCTTTCGAAGCAGTCTCCCATGTTATCGAACCTATACACTTGACTTTTTAAACAAATAACACTATATTATATGTATAAATATAATGAGTAAGTGGAACATGGTTTTAGAAATTGTTGTTTTTCCAAAACAAACACTATGGAAACACCGGAATGTCTGTTCTGTTGCGTCTTTATTTTTTAATCGTTCTCGAACTAGCAGAGCGTCTGTAATCCCCGGATTGTCGCTTGTTCGCTAACTGTTTTTCACATTTGAAAGTATCTGCAAAAATCTGGCTTATGGACGCTGTCAATCTGACCGTGATTTCCTAATAATATTTTTAAACAGGTAGAAAAAATGAAAAAGTTTATTATGCCCCTTATTTTTTTGTTTGCATTGCTTTTGCCAATTTTATGCGGCAATTTGCTATCCGATTCAAGCGTATCTTTTTTTTACGCCATCAGTCTTGCCATCAAAGAGTGCCTAATTTTTCTGCTGCCGTTCGTTATTTTTTCTTTGCTTTATACGTCTTTCGGACGAATTGGTGTCGGTTCGTTAAAGCTTCTGATGCTCATTATTCCACTAATATGCTGCTCGAACTTCATAAATACTTTCCTATCATATTTACTCAGCAGCTGCTGTCTGAAAGACGGACCAATATCGGTTATTTCGGTCATATCACAGGGAAAATCCGTTGTTGTTCCTCTTTTTTCATTTTCACTTCCCTCTGTCATTTCCAATGATTTAGCTATGTTGTCTGGAGCTGTTGCGGGAATTACCTTCAATTTGCTGAAACCAAATAGGCTAAGCATGGGAATATCGGTTATTGCTGAAAAATTTGTGAAATATTTCTTTGGGATTTTAATTCCGTTCATGCCGTTGTTTATATTTGGAACGGCGCTGAAACTCCGACACGACGGCATGATCTCGCTCATTTTATCCGAATACTTTACAGTTATGGAATTTTTTCTATTTTCTGCCTATGGCTATGTACTGCTGCAGCTGTTTATTCTGTCCGGATTTCGTTTTGGTCGATGGATCGATTATCTGAAGAATCTTTTTCCAGCAGTGATAACGGGATTCGGTTCCATGTCAAGCGCTGCCGCTCTTCCGCTTTCGATAAAAGCAGCTGAGGCGAATTTAAGCAATAAAGACAACGCTGCGATAATTGTTCCGTCCACGGTAAATATACATCTGGTGGGAGATTGTTTTTTTATTCCCTTTGTAGCTCTGGCGATTTTAATTTCATTTGGTAAAGAATTGCCGGATATTTCAACGTATTTTATATTTGCAATTCGCTTTGTTGCAGCGAAATTCGCTGTCGCTGCAGTACCAGGTGGAGGTATTTTGGTGATGCTGCCGATTCTACAAAATTATCTCGGTTTTAGCGCAGATATGCTTGGATTGATTACGACGTTGTACATCCTGTTTGACTCTTTCATTACTGCTTGTAACATTGCTGGAAACTGTTCTTTGGCGATCTTCTTTGATAAAATTATCGAAACACGAAAGTTTTTCACTGAAGAAAAAAAAGAGACATGAACCGTAAATGGAAAAACAGAGGTATCTTTGCAAAGTTTATAGCAGAAATCAGACGGAAGACGACCGAAGAGATAGTTCTTCATGCGGAGGATTGCGGATTTAGACGCGTGGACATTCTCCCACTCCGCCATTATATCTTTCCAAAATCGCAAAAGAAGCGTATAATTCGTCCATTATTTGGAGGAAAACCAAATGAAAAGATATGTGCAGACACTAATGGCCACCGTTTTTTTGCTGCTTGGATGTCAAGATGACGACAAAAACAAAAATGTTGGGGGAGAAATTATAAAATTCGCCACATGTGCCGATTATCCACCATTTGAGTACTACAAGAACGGAAATCTCACGGGATTTGACATTGAACTAGCTCATCTTTTAGCAAAAAAATTAGGGAAGACCGCAATATTTGAAGATATGCAATTTGGGGCTATTCTGGTTTCAGTACAGAATGAAACCGTGAACGCCGCCATCAGTGCCATTGAATCGAGCGAAGAAAAAAGAAAGGAGTGCGATTTTTCGAACGTCTATTGCAAAGCAGGTATGGCTCTTGTTTATAGGAAAGGTTCTCAAGCAACTTCACTGGAGCAATTATCTCGAAGCAAGGTTGCCTATCAAAACGGCTGCTCCATTCATATGAAACTGCTGAAAGAAAAGGCTCCGACAGCTGAGTTGATCGCCATGGACAAAATGAACACAGCGATTGAATCGTTAAAAGCCGGGCATGTGGAATATGTTTTTATGGATAATATTCCAGCCAAGTCTTTCTGCGAAAAAAACGACGGTTTAGCTTGCTCTGTTGTAGCAGTAACCGAAGAAGGATACACGGTAATGTTTAAAAAAGGATCGTCCCTGAAAGCACAAGTGGACAAAGCGCTGGAGGAGCTAAAATCTGATGGCGAGCTGGAGAAGTTAAAGGCAAAATGGCTCTAGAGCAATTCGGATGAAAATAACGTGATTTCTAACTGCAGTTATATAGGAAAAGGACTGGCATTTACGCTGGAGTTGACATTTGGCGGCGTGGCTATAGGTTTAATTCTTGGATGCCTATTATCTGTGCTTCGTCATTGCCGAATATGCATAGCGCTGATAAACGGATGGGTTTCAGTTATTCGCGGGACGCCACTTATATTGCAGATGAGCATTATTTATTTTTCATTTCCGAGCTTGATGGGGGTTAAGCTTAGCATGCTATCCGCCGGTATTATCTCGTTTGGTCTTAACAGTTCAGCCTATGTGGCGGAAATTCTGAGATCTGGTATTGAGAGTCTTCCCAAAGGACAATTTGAAGCCGCTCAAACGCTGGGCATTCCGAATTTTTTTCTGTGGAAGGATATTATTTTGCCTCAGGTGATTTTAAATATTTTGCCAGCGATGATAAACGAGGTTATTGCTCTGCTGAAGGATACGACATTAATTTCCGTCATTGGCGGCATGGACATCATGAGGAGATCGCAGATTATAGCCGCCGAGCAATTTGAATATTTTATGCCATTGTGTACGGCCGCAGCCTATTATTATTGTCTGGTTCTGCTTATTGAATTTGTCGGGAGAAAAATTGAGCGGAGAATGGGATATGCTAAAAATTCATAACGCCAGCAAATCATTTGGCTCCACGAGAGTCCTCGATGACGTAAATATTAATGTGGCAAAGTCAGAAATACTAGGGCTTGCGGGCCCATCCGGAAGCGGAAAATCCACTCTGCTCCGCTGCATACAAAAATTGGAACATTTGGATAGTGGTTCGGTGGAATGTAATGAGAAAACCGGGTTTATGTTTCAGGATTTTCAACTTTTTCCTCACATGACCGTTTTGGCGAACTTGCTCTATGCTCCGAATTTAGGAAAGAAAAATACTAACTGCTGTAAAAACAACGAAAAACGAGCAAAAGCGATGCTGAAAAATCTTGGCATTGCGTCTAAAATTCACGAGTACCCGGGATCCTTATCCGGAGGGCAAAAACAACGAGTGGCGTTAGCCAGGAGTCTTATGATGAATCCCGGAGTTTTACTCTGCGATGAACCAACATCGGGACTGGACGTAGCCACAACCATGGATGTGGTTTCATTACTAAAATCCATCGGAGAAACTGGCGTAACTATGGTAATTGCTTCCCATGATCTGGACTTTCTCACAAAAATATCAGATCGAATAATTTTGCTGCGGGAGGGAAAAATTGTCGCGGACATGAAAGCGAAAAACCACAAAAATCCAGTGGATTATCTGAAAAAATACTACGCGTAGCACGTATCAAACAGAGTTTCTCATATATGTCGATTTAATATCATGAAGGCTGCTCCCCCTAATTCGACAGACTCACTCTACGTTTTTGGCATTTTCGAAGTTGGCGAAGGATTTTATGTCGGCGGCGATGGCGGCGAGGGCTGATTTCAGAGCGGACTCGTCGGAAACGTCCCAGAGATACGGCGCGGAAGTGCCACTGGCGCAGCCGTCCAGATAGGAATAATCAAAGGTTATGGTCGTATTGAGGTCGTTCCAAAAGGGCGTTCGTTTGCAATTGGCCTGTTTGCGGTATTTGATTACATAAATGCGGATATCATCTCCCCAGTCGGCCTTCAATTTCGCGTAGGCGCTCTGGGTCACTCGCTGACACGCCGTCGTGGCGTC